>NZ_JBSGYY010000025.1:0-68348 GCF_053610705.1 Streptomyces sp. NPDC054872
GCCTCGCGCCGCCGCCCGCGCGTCGCCTCGCGCCGCCGCGCCCCGCCCCGCGCTCCCGGGCCGGCCTGCCGACGCCCCGCGCCGCCGGGCTGTCGCGCCGCCCGGGCCGTCAAACCCCGCCGCCCGGGCCGTCACCCCGCCGCCGGGGACCCGAGGCACCGCCCCTCAAGATGAAGCCCGCCTCGGGTGCCCCGCCGGTGTGAAGGATCCGGCTACCCCCGCAGCGCTGCCTTGGCGAATGACGTCATTCCCTCGGCGAAGTCCACTTCCGGCCGCCAGCCGAGCTCCGCCCGTAGGCGCCCCGAGTCCGCCGTGATGTGGCGGACGTCGCCGAGCCGGTACTCGCCTGTCACCGCCGGGGCCGGGCCGCCGAAAGCTCGCGCCAGTTCGTGGGCCATCTCGCCGACGGTGTGCGGCTCCCCGCTGCCGGTGTTGTACGCCGTGAACGCCCCCGCCTCCCGCTCGCGCACCGCCTCCAGCGCCAGCGCGTTGGCCGCCGCCACATCCCGTACGTGCACGAAGTCCCGGCGTTGGCCGCCGTCCTCGAAGACCTGGGGCGCCTCGCCCCGCTCCAGCGAGGAACGGAAGAAGGAGGCCACACCGGCGTACGGGGTGTCGCGGGGCATGCCGGGGCCGTACACGTTGTGGTAGCGCAAGGACACCGCGCGGCCACCGCTCGCCCGCGCCCACGCGGCGGCCAGATGTTCCTGCGCCAGCTTGGTGGATGCGTACACATTGCGCGGATCGGCGGGCGCGTCCTCACCCACCAGGCCGGGCCTCAACTCGGCCCCGCAGTCCGGGCAGCGGGGCTCGAAGCGCCCGGCGTCCAGATCCGCCGCCGCGCGCGGACCCGGCCGCACCACCCCGTGCCGTTCGCACGCGTAGCGCCCTTCGCCGTAGACCACCATCGACCCGGCGAGCACCAGGTCGCGTACCCCGGCCTCGGCCATCGCGGCGAGCAGCACGGCCGTACCCAGGTCGTTGCAGCCGACGTACGCGGGTGCGTCCGCGAAGTCCTTGCCGAGGCCCACCATCGCCGCCTGATGACACACCGCGTCCACCCCGCGCACCGCGTCCCGCACCGCGTCCCGGTCCCGGACGTCGGCCACGGTCCACCGCTGCCCGTCGGGCGCCCGCGGCGCGACGGCGTGCGCGGAAGGCAGCAGGGCGTCGTACACCTCCACCTCATGTCCGCGTTCGGTGAGGGCTTCGACCACGTGCGATCCGATGAACCCGGCGCCGCCGGTGACAAGTACGCGCATGCGGCCCACGCTAGGCGCGCCGAGCAGGGAAGACGGCCTGCGACGGGCCCACGTCACGGGTCCGTAAGAACCCCGCGGCGACGAGGCGTGACCAGGGGAGGGAAAGGAAGCGCGGAGGGGTTCAACCGTGCCGTGCCGTCACGATGCCGCGTGCCAGGCCGAGTTCCACCAAGTCCTGCGGGCGCAGACGGAGTTGCTCCGCCGTCGCTCTGACCTCCTCGTGCCCTCGTTTGAGGATCGCCGTGGCCTGCTCCGGGGCGATCACCGAGAAGTAGCTGTCCGGTGTCGCCCAGAGATTGTCCGGTGACGCGAGCGCGAGCGCCCCGCCCGAACCGCCCTCGCCGATGACCAGCGACGTGACCGGAACCGGTGAGGTGGCGACGGCGGCGAACAGATCGGCGATCGCCGCGCCCGCCCCCGCCCGTTCGGCCTCCGCCCCGTTGGCGGCGCCCGGGGTGTCGACGAGGGTCAGGACGGGAATCCCGAGCCGCCCCGCGAGCCGCACGAGTCGTGCCGCGGTGCGGTACCCGGCGGGCGTCGTCGCCGTCCCGCCCTGCGCCGCGAAGGCGACGGTCCGCCCTTCGCGCCGCCCGAACCCGCAGAGCATCCCCGGGTCCGAGCCCCCGCACCGGTCACCGCGCAACGGAGCCCGCTCCGTGAAGTAGGCGTCCAAATAGGCCTCCGCGCGCGGGCGTTCGCGGGCGCGGGCACGGCTGACGGCCTCCCAGCCGGTGGCGGGCAGGTCGCAGCGGCCGAGCGCGTCGGGCGGTTCGGGGGAGCCGAGCGCGTCGGGGGGCGCGGGGGAGCCGAGCGCGTCGGCCCCGGGGCGGGCGCCGCCGGGAGCGGACAGCAGACCGAGGCGCAGCGCCAGTGCCTCGCGCAACTCCTCGGGGCGTACGACGTCATCGATCGACCCGGCCGCGAGCTGGGCCTCGGCGGTGTAGGCGGTCGGATCCGCGTCCGCCGGCCGCACCCGGGACCCGGCGAAGCCGACCTGGCTGCCGGGCAGGGCGAGGATCAGGTCGGCGCCGGCCCCCAGGGTGGCCCAGCCGCCGCCCGTGGTCGGGTCACGCAGGACGGCGATCCGGGCCAGACCCGCAGCGCCGGTGAGCTCGGACTGCCGTGCGACGCGCTGAAGTTGGACCAGCGCGCGCATGCCCTCCTGCATGCGGCTGCCACCCGTCGCGATCAGCGAGACGACGGGCAGCCGGTGGTCCCGGGCGTGGCGGTGCGCGGCTTCCAGGCGGTCACCCGTGCGCTCGCCGAGGGAGCCGCCCAGGAAGGCGAACTCGAAGGAGACGATCACCGCGGGGGTGCCGCCCACGGTGGCGGCGCCGCAGACCACCGACTCCCGCTCGCCGGTGCGTTGTCCGGCGCGGGCGAGGGACTCCGCGTAGCCCTGCCAGTCGAGTGGCCCATCGGGCCGCCGGGAGGCCCCGGAAGCCCCCTCGGCCGACGGTAGTTCGCGAAAGGTGTTCCCGTCGGCCACCGCGGTGATGGCGGCGCGTGCGGTCGAGCGGAGGGCCGGGCCGGCAGGCGTCGGCTCAGGCATGGAGGGACCGCTTCATGATCTTTCCCATGTCGTTGCGGGGGAGCTCCGACAGGTAGCGAACCGTGCGGGGGCGCTTGTGCGGGGCGAGCTGGGCGGCCACGTGGTCCGCCAAGTCGGCTGCTGTGGGCGGCTGATCGGGATCGGTCGGCACGATCCAGGCGACGATGCGCTCGCCCAGGTCGTCGTCGGGTTCCCCGGTCACGGCGGCCTCTCGTACGCCCGGGTGCTCAAGGAGGGCGTTCTCGATCTCGCCCGCGCCGATCTTGTAGCCGCCGCTCTTGATGAGGTCGATGGCCTTGCGGCCGACGATGCGCACATAGCCGTCGTCGTCGCGCACCGCCATGTCGCCGGTGCGGAACCAGCCGTCGGCGGTGAAGGCGGCGGCGGTGGCGTCCGGCCGGTTCAGGTACTCGGTGAACAGATTCGGGCCGCGCACCTCGATCTCGCCGACCTCCTGCCGGTCCGAGGTCTCGGCGCCGGACTCGTCCACGAGCCGCAACTCCACTCCGCCCAGCGGCACCCCGACGGTTCCGGCGCGCGGTTCGCCGTCGGCCCGCACGCTCGTGTTCATCAGGGTCTCCGTCATGCCGTACCGCTCGATCACCCGGCGACCGGTGGCCGCCGCGATCCGTTCGTGGTCGTGGACGGGCAGCGCGGCGGACCCGGAGACCAGGATCCGTGCGCCGGACAGGGCCTTGGCGAGGCCCGGGTCGGTGGGCAGCGCCTCCGCGATGCGGTGGTACATGGTCGGCACGCCGAACAGCATCGTGGCCCCGTCGGTGAGTTCCCGCCGCACCCCCTCGACGGAGAACCGGCCCAGGTGCCGCACCGATCCGCCCCGGCGCAGCGGTCCGAGGATGCCGAGGATCAGTCCGTGCACGTGGAACAGCGGGAGCCCGTGCACCAGCACGTCGTCGGACGTCCACTGCCAGGCGTCCTCCAGGGCGTCCAGGGTGGTGGAGAGGGCCCGGCGGGGAAGTACCGCGCCCTTGGGCGGTCCCGTGGTGCCCGAGGTGTAGACGATCAGGGCGGGGGACTCGGGGTCGGGCTCGACGGGCGTGACCGCGGCCGTCGTACTGCCGGCGAGGTTGATGTCCGTGCGCTTCAACGCCCGCAGAGGCGCCGGGAGTTCGTCGCCGGGCGCCGCGAGCACCACCGTCGGGGCGCTGTCCGCCACGATGTGCCCCAGCTCGCGCTCGCCGATCTTCGGGTTCAGCGGCACCACGGGCACACCGGCGAGCAGCGCGGCCACCACACCGACGGCGGTCTCCAGGGTCGGTGTGGCCCACAGTGCCGCCCGGCGCGCCGAGCCGATCGATGCGGCCAGGGAGCCTGCCGTGGCGGCGAGCTCGGCGTAGGTCAGCGAGCGTTCGCCGAAGCGCAGGGCGGGGAGGTCGGGGCCCGCGACGAGGGCCGGGAAGAGGGGCGGATGGGGGGAGCTCACGCTGCGTATCTCCTTGGTTGTCGTCACGGGCCGTTGTCTTGTGCTGGTTCGTCCTACCCGAATCCTGGCACCACGAAGACGAGCCACACCGCGGCGGGCACCACGGCCACCACGATCCCGCCGTAGACCATCAGCTGCCGGAAGAAGCGCTCCCGGTCGACGTCCGGGGCGGCGGCGAGCACCAGCGCGCCGTTGGTGGAGAAGGGGCTGACGTCCACGACGGTGGCGGACACGGCGAGCGCCGCGATCATGCCGACCGCCCCGATCTCGCCCTGGGCCAGGAACGGTACGGCGAGCGGGATGAGCGCCCCCATGATCCCGACGGAGGAGGCGAACGCGGAGACGATCGCGCCGATGTAGCAGAGCAGTACGGCGGCGAGGAGCGGGACGCCGATGTCGGAGACGCCCTCACCGGCCCACTTGATGGTGCCCATCTCCTCAAGGACGCCGACGTAGGTCAGCACACCGCAGATGAGCAGCACGGTCGGCCAGGCGATCTCGCCGACGGCCTTGCGGCTGACATCGGGCCAGAACGCGCTCAGAAGCACGGCCAGCGTGATGGCGCTCAGGCCGGCGTCGAGATCGAAGGCCAGCACGGCGACGACGAGGGCGACCAGCGCGGCGAGCGTGGCGATCTTGGCCGGATCGAGCCGCGAACCGGCTTCGTTTTCGGCCGACTTGGCTTCTTCCGACGGCGGCTGCGCTGCTGCGGACCCGGCTTCCTCGGAGCGGCCGCCCAGCTTCAGCCCGCCGAAGAGGACGAAGACGATCCCGGCGATGATGAGGTTGACGACCAGTGAGGCGAGGAAGAGCACGACCTCGTTCCCCGGCAGGTTCTCGCGCTCCATGATGCCGTTGACGATCGACCCGTAGATGCTGATGGGCGAGAAGCCACCGCCTTGGGCTCCGTGCACGACCATGGCGCCCATCAGGAGCGGGCTGATGCCGTACCGGGCGGCGAAGCTGAGGGCGATGGGGGCGACGATCGCCACGGCGGCCGGACTGACCGCGCCGATCGCGGTGAGCGCCCCCGTGATCACGAACATCACCCAGGGGATCAGGGCGATCCGTCCGCGCACGAGGCGGATGGACGCGTGCACCAGCCAGTCGGTGGTGCCGTTGGCGCGGGCGATCGCGAACAGATAGGTCACGCCGACCAGGACGACGAAGAGGTCGCCGGGGAAGCCGGCGAAGATGCCGTCCGCATCGAGGTCGGCGACCAGTTCGCCGACCGCGAAGGCGGCGGCGAAGGCGAGCGCGCCCATGTTGATGGAGCGGGTGGTGGCGATCACGAAGACCACCACGAGTACGAGGATGGAGATGAGTTCGGCGGACATCGTGGGCTCCCGTCCCTGGGGCCGTCCCTCAGTGGCCAAGTGGCTGAGCCAATTTGGCCGTTGGCGGAACTCAGCGTCGGGGTATCGGTTTCGGCCGTCAAGAGATCGGACGCAAATTGGCTCAGCCACTTGCCCACTCGTCCACTGGATCGGCCGCTGTTAGGCTGCGGGACCATCGGCACGGGGACCGAAATCCGGCACTGAGGCCGATATGGGGGGTTGGGATGGCTGACGCACTGCGCCCCATGGGCAGGACGCGCCTTTACGAGCAGGTGCTCGACCGGCTGCGCGCCTACGTCGGCGAGGGCGGTCTGCGCTCCGGCGACCGGCTGCCGCCCGAGCGTGAACTGGCCCAGCGTCTCGGCGTGTCCCGCGCCTCCGTCAAGCAGGCCATCGTCGTACTGGAAGTGCAGGGCCTTGTCGAGGTGCGGCACGGCGGCGGCACCTACCTGGTCAAGGACAGCCTGGACGCCGAGCCCGTGGAGCGGCTCGTGGAACGCAGGCGCCGGCTGCCCGACGTCCTGGAGGCGCGCGAGGCCCTGGAGACCAAGCTCGCCGAACTGGCCGCGGAGCGCCGCACGGACGAGGACGTACGGGCGATGCGGGAGGCGCTCGACACGATGGCGCGGGAGATCGAGGCGGGTGAGCGCGGAGTCGAGGGTGACAGGCTCTTCCACGCCGCCGTGACCGCGGCCGCCCACAGCGTGCTGCTCGCCGAGTTCATGCGCTCCATCGCCGAGCAGATCACCGAGAGCCGCAACGAGTCGCTGCGCCAGGTGCGCCGTCCCGCCCGGTCCCTCGCCCAGCACCACGAGATCCTCGACGCGATCGAGGCCGGGCGGGGCCGGGCGGCGGCCGCCGCGATGCGCCGGCACGTGCGGACGGTGGCGAAGGTCCGGCTCCTCGACTGGAACCCGGACGAAGAGGCGAGCACGCCGGACCAGCCCGAGGGTTGATACCCGCGGTAACTCCCCTGCCGCACGGGTCTTTTCATTCGTCGCCCCAGACCTCACCATTCTCGGCTGAACGTGGTGAAGTCCGCCGGACCGAGGGGGAACCCGTGCTGCGCCGAATGTCCCTGCCGCTGACCGTCGCGGCCGTCGCCGCCCTGCTGCTGCCGCTGACCCCGGCAGCCCAGGCGGGCGAGAACCCGAAGGCCGCCCGCACTCCGGTGATCTTCGTCCACGGCTACAACGCCGACCCGGGCGTGTGGGGCTCCCTGCGGGAGGACTTCAAGGCGTCCGGATACACGGACGCGGAGCTGTTCTCCTGGGGGTACGACACCAGCCGGTCGGTGAACGAGGTGCTCTCCGGCCGCTTCGCCGCGTACGTCGAGGAAGTGCGCGCGCAGTCGGGCGCCGCCAAGGTGGACGTCGTCGCCCACTCCTTCGGGAGCCTCGTCACCCGCTGGTACGTCAAGCACGGCGGCGGCACCGCGACGGTCGCCCACTGGGCATCCCTCGCGGGCCCCAACCACGGCACCGCCACGGCCTGGGCCTGCGCCGCCTGGTCGCAGGCCTGCCGTGACATGACGCCGGGTTCGTACGTACAGGACGGGCTCGCGGAGGGCGACGAGACACCGGGAGGCGTCGCCTACGCGACCTGGTGGTCCCACTGCGACGAGGTCATCAACCCCGACAGCAGCGTGCGCGTCGACGGCGCCACGAACAACGCGGCCGGCTGCCTGAAGCACAACGACCTGCTGGGAGATGACGGGGTGTCACAGGGAGTGCGTGACTTCGTGGGCTAGTGGCGCACGCGGAAGCGGGTCATCAGGTCCTCGCCCGCGGGGCCCGAGGCCGACTTGTCGACCACGTAGGCGGTGCCCTTGTTCACGTGGACGTGGTTGGGCAGGGCCGCGGTGGTCACCGTCTTCACGACGGCGCCCTTGTGCGGGTCGACGACGGTGACGGTGGCGGAGAGGCGGTTGACGGCGAGGACGTGACCCGAACGGTGGTCGACGGCCACGGACTTGGTGCCCGCGCCCGATGCCACGGACCGGGTGACGGCGCCCTTGCGCAGGTCGACGACCGAGACGGTGCCCGCGGTCTGGTCACCGGTGTAGGCGGTGCGGCCGTTCTTCGAGAGCGCCACCGAGAGCGGACCGTCGCCGGTCGGGATGAGCCGCGGGCTCCCCGTACCTGCGGGGACCTCGATAATCCGGTCGCCGGTGTGGTCGGCCGCGTACACCGAGCCGGTCCGCTCGTTCACGGCGAGGCCCGTCGGTCCCGCACCGGGGACGGTGACGCGCCGCTTCTCCTTGAAGGTGCCGGAGTCGAAGGCGACGAGGGTGCCGTCGCCGAAGGCGCTCGCCCACACCAGGTCGCGCCGCTCGTCGACGACGATCTCCCGTGAGTGGTTCACGCCGGGCACGGTGGCGAGGTGCTTGCCGGTGCGCTGGCTGTAGACGGAGACGGAGTTGTCGCGGGTGTTCGTCGTCCAGACGGTGTTGTGCTCGTCGTCGACGGCGACGCCGTAGACGGACTGGACGGCGCCCGTGGCCGCGTTGGTCGCGGGCGCGTATCTCCGCTCCACCCGCAGCGAGTCCGGGTCGACCTTCAGCAGGCTGGAATCCGTGACGGGAGCGGGCGGCTGGCCCACCGAAGACGCGACCCAGAGCGCGTCGTTCCGCTCCGAGTACGCGGACTGATACAGACCCGGCGCGATCGGGGCGGTGGTCGCGGGCGAGCCGCCGCCCGTGGTGACGGCGCCCGCGGACCCGGTCGAGGCCAGGGCGCCGCCCGCGGCGAGGGACACGGCTATCGCGGTGGTACGGCGGGCCCGGCGGATGGTTGAGCTCATGCTGCGTCGATCTCCTTGGCAGGGGTGCCTCCGGAGGGAGGCACTCGCCGATCAACTTAGCCGAGCCTTACCTAATCCGTCACCGGGGGTTTCACCGGACGACTCGGGGCCCTCGCCGGACTCCGCTCAGGACAGGCAACCCGCGTGCGCGAGGGCCTGCTTGAGCAGTACGCCGTGACCGCCCGGCATCTCGTTCTGGACCACCACCGACAAGGCCTCCTGCGGGCTGAACCACGCCAGGTCGAGAGCGTCCTGGCGGGGACGGCAGTCGCCGGCGACCGGGACGACGTAGGCGAGGGACACCGCGTGCTGGCGGGGGTCGTGGAACGGCGTGATGCCTTGCGTCGGGAAGTACTCGGCGACGGTGAAGGGCTGCAGGGAGGCCGGGACGCGGGGGAGCGCCGCCGGGCCGAGGTCCTTCTCCAGGTGGCGCAGCAGGGCGTCCCGGACGCGCTCGTGGTGCAGGACCCGGCCGGAGACGAGGGAACGGCTGACCGAGCCGTCCCGCCCCATCCCCAACAGCAGTCCGATGCTGGTGACTTCGCCGCTGTCGTCGGTGCGCACCGGCACCGCCTCGACGTACAGGATCGGCATGCGCGCACGAGCCTGCTCGAGCTCGTCGGAGGTCAGCCAGCCGGGCGTGGTTTCGGTCGTGTCAGACATCGGCTGATCATACGTTCACTGGCTCCCGGCGTGCTGCTTCACCTTGGTCGCGGTGTCGCCGTCCACGGCCGACGCGAGCTGCGGAACCAGGCGCTCCAGCATGTACGGCAGGCTCAGGACCGACACGAAGGAGACGGAGTTGCCGTAGTCGCTCGCCTCCGCCACATAGACCTCACGGTCCTCCTTGGCCACGTCCAGATCGGCATAGAGGGCATTCCTGTCGAGCTTGGCCTCGTCCTTCGCGGGGTCCGTGGCGATCCACACGATCGCGTCGGTGTCCAGCAGGTCGGTGCGTTCCTTGCTGATGTTGGCACCGAACTCGTCGCCGATGACCTTGTCCAGGTCGCCCGGCAGGGTGAAGCCGAGGTCGGTGAGCACGCGGGAGCGGGGGTCCTGGCTGCCGAAGGCGAAGATTCCCTCGTACGGAGTGGCCATCACGGCACTGGACCCGGCGAACGCCGGATTCTCCTTGGCCGCGGTCTTGAACTCGGCCTCGACGCCCGTCACCAGCTTCTTCGCCTCGGCCTCCTGGCCGAGCGCCTTGCCGATGGTCTTGGTCTGCTGCTGCCACGGGACCCCGAAGTCGTTGTACTCCTTCGGCTGGGCGACCACCGGCGCGAACTTCGACAGGGTCGCGTACTGCTCCTTGGTGAGGCCTCCGTAGACCGCGAGGATCAGGTCGGGGTGCAGCGCCGCGATCTTCTCCGTCTGCGGGCCGGTGCCGGTGTCCTTCAGGACGGTCGGTGCCTTCGCGCCGCCGAGCTTGTCGGCGGCCCAGGGGCCGATGGCGCCCTTGTAGCCGCCGAGCCACTCGGTGGTGCCGACCGGTACCTCGCCCAGGGCGAGCACGGCGTCCTGGTCGGTGAGGCCGACGGTGACGATGCGCTTGGGCTCGGCCTTGACGGTGGTGCTGCCGTACTTGTGCGCGATGGACACCGGGAAGGCGCCGTTCGCGGACGCGGCGTCGTCCGACCCGGCGTCGGAGTCGTCACCCGAGCCGCAGGCCGTGGCGGTGCCGATGAGGAGGAGTGCGGAGGCGAGCGCGGTCGCGAGGCGGCCCGCGCGTCTGGGAGAGCCGAGCATCAGTCGTCGTCCTTCACGGTCGTGGTGTCGGTGCCGGCGTGCTGCGTGGGGGTCTTGTCGCTCGCGGTACGGGTGCCCGACCACGCCTGCCACAGGGAGGCGTAGGGCCCGGAGCCCGCGCGCAGTTCGTCATGGGTGCCGCTCTCCACGATCCGGCCCTCCTCCATGACGACGATCCGGTCCGCGGTCGCGGCCTGGGTGAGGCGGTGCGCGACGACCAGCGCGGTGCGTCCCTCGACCGCCCGGCCCGCGGCCTTCTCCAGGAGACGCGCCCCGGTGCTGCCCGCCTCGGCGGTCGCCTCGTCCAGCACGGCCACCGGCGGGTCGGCCAGCATCAGCCGGGCCAGGGCGAGTTGCTGGACCTGGGCGGAGGTGAGGCGGTGGCCTCCGTCGCCCACGACGGTGTCAAGGCCGTCGGGCAGGGCCTCGACCCAGTCGATGGCCTCGACGTCGGTCAGCGCCGTGCGCAGTTCGTCGTCGGTGGCGTCGGCGCGGGCCAGGCGCAGATCGTCCGCGAGCGGCCCGGCGAAGACGTGCGTCTCCTGGGTGACCAGGGCGACCGGAAGGCGGTCGTCGCCCCGGGTGCCGGTCAGGTGCACCGATCCGGAGGTAGGCCGGTGCACCCCCGCGATGAGCTTGGCCAGGGTTGTCTTGCCCGCGCCGCTCGGGCCGACCAGCGCCACCCGCTCCCCGGCCCGGAGCTTCAGGTCCACCGCTTGCAGGACGGGCTGCCCGGGCACGTACTCGTGGTCGATGCCGATCACGGTGACGGTGCCGTCCGGCTCCGCACCGGGCTCCCTGGGTGCGGCCCCGGTCCGCGCCACGGGCACGGGCTCGGGGGTGACCTCGTCGGCGACACCGACCAGGCGGGCGAGCGAGGCGGTCGCCGACTGCGCGTCGTCCAGAAGCACGAGCGCGGAGTTGACCGGCGTGAAGAGGCTGTGGAAGTAGAGCGCGGCGGCCGTCGCGGTGCCGATGGACACGGAGTCCGCGCGGACCAGGAGGAACCCGGTGACGAGGACCGCGGTGAGGCCGAGGTACTCGGCGACGTGCAGCCGGTTGTAGAAGTCCAGGACGAGCCGGATGCCGCGCATCTTCAGGGCGACCGCCGTCGAACTGCGCCGGGTCACCCGCGCGGTGTGCTCCTCCTCGATGCGGAAGGCCCGCACCGTGCCCGCGCCGGCGATGGTGTCGAGCAGCTGCTGCTGCTGGGCCCCGGTGGCGATGCGCTGCTGGGCGTAGAGCGGAACGGCGTGGCGGACGTACCAGCGGGCGGTGGACGCCTGGATGGGCACGGCGAGGAGGGTCGCGACCAGGAAACGCCAGTCGAGCGCCGCCATCGCCACCAGCGTCAGCAGGATGGCGAGCAGGGACCGGGCCAGTTCGGGCAGGGCGCTGCGCACCGCCTCGCCCACCACCGACACGTCCCGGGTCACCCGCGCGGTCAGGTCTCCTGCGCCGGCCTTCTCCACCTGTTCGAGCGGCAGCCGCAGGGCCCTCTCCACGAACCGCTCGCGCAGCTGCGCGAGCACGGTCTCGCCGAGCCGGGAGACGAGCGTCAGGCCGAGCGAGGTGGTCCCGCCGTGCACGAGGGCGACCAGGACCAGCAGGACGACGGGCAGCGTGAGGTCGCCCGCCGGGCGCTGCTCGGCCACCAGGTCGACGATGCGGCCGAGCAGCGGCTGGACCAGGAGGCCCACCGCGGTCGCCGCGATCATCACGGCGAAGCCGCCGACCGCCAGGCCGCGGTAGGGGCGCACCAGTTCACGGACCGCGGCGCGGGTGCGTGTCGCGGTGGCGGTGGGGAGCAGCTCGCGGGTGTCCGTGTGCTGCTCGGCCGGGGTCTCGTTCATGCCAACACCGCCGTGCGATAGGCCTCATGACGCTGGATCAGGTCTGCGTGCGGGGCCGTGTCGATGACCCGTCCCTCGTCCAGGAGGACCACCCGGTCGGTGACCGAGAGGAGCGCGGGGCTCGTGGTCACCAGGACCGTGGTGCGGCCCTTGCGGATCTCGCGGACACCGGCCGCGATGCCGGCCTCGGTCACGGCGTCCACCGCGGTGGTCGGATCGTGCACCACCAGGACGGGGGGCTCGGCGGCCAGTGCGCGCGCGAGGGCGACGCGTTGGCGCTGCCCGCCCGAGAGCGAGCGGCCGCGCTCACCGACCGGCGTGTCCTCGCCGTCCGGCAGGGTCCGGGCGACCTGGGCGACACCGGCCGCCGCCATGGCCTCTTCCGGGTCGGTGGCGTCGGACGCGGCGGCCGTGACGTTGTCGCGGACGGTGCCCTCGAAGAGGTCGGCGTCGTGTTCGGCGACCAGCATCGCCGTGCGCAGTTCGGCCGGGTCGAGGTCCCGCAGGGGGATGCCGTCCAGTTGCACGGTCCCGGTCTCCGGGTCGGTCCGCCGGGCCAGGCAGCGCAGCAGGTCGTTGGCGTGTGCGGGGTCCGTCGCGACCACGCCGAGCAGTTCGCCGGGCGCGACGTCCAGGTCCACGCCGCGCAGCCCGCCGTGCCGTACGCCGTCGAGCCGTACCGCTCCGCGCACCGGGAAGGGCAGGCTCCGGTCTCCGCCGGTGACGACGGGCTCCGCGGCGACGACCTCCGCGATCCGGCCGGCCGACGCCCGGCCCTGGGCGAACTCGGCGTTGACCCAGGCGAGCACCTCCAGCGGACCGAGGAGGAAGAGCGCGAGCCCCACCGCCGAGACCAGCTCGCCCAGGCTGATGCTGCCCTGCGCGGCGAGTCTGCCGCCGACCAGCGCGACGGCGGCGATCAGGCACCCCGTCAGGGCGAGGACCATGCCGCTCTGGAAGGCCTGCGCGCGTGCCGCCTTCAGGGTGGCACCCAGGGAGTCACGGCTCGTGGTGCGGTAACGGGCGATGGCAGCCGACTCACCGCCGATGCCCTTGAGGATCCGCAGGCCCGTCACCAGGTCGGCGGCGACGGCCGACGCGTGGGCCGCCCGCTCCTGCTCGGCCTCGCTGCGGCTCTCGAGCGGTTTGCTCAGGAGGTGCCCGAGCCACAGCAGCACCGGCGTGCCGAGCAGCACGACGAGGCCGAGCGTCAGCGACATGCGAAGCAGCACGACCGCGCAGGTGAGGATGCCGGTCAAGGCCGAGATCCCGGACATCAGGGCCATGTTGACGGCGCCGACGCGCTTGGCGTCCTCGGTCGCGATGTTCGCGAGAGCGCCGGGCAGCCGCCCGTCCTCGGCCCCGCCGCCGGGATGCAGGATGCGTCGTACGAGGGAGACGCGCAGGGTGTGCTCGGCGCGGGCGGCGGAACGCTCACCGGCCATGGCGCCGAAGCGGAAGCTCAGCGCGAGCGCGACATAGCCCACGGCGAGGACGCCGAGACACATGAGCAGGGCGCCGGTGTCGGAGTCGGTGACGGCCTGGTCGATCGCGACACCGATCAGGACGGGGACCAGCGCCTCGCCTATCTGGTGCCCGGAACCCAGCACCGAGCCCACGGCGACATCGCGCCGCTGGCCCCGTATCGACTCTCTCAGGACGTCCCGCCCCGACGGACTTGAAGAACTCACCCGCCACCTCTCCAGGGCCGGACAGTAAAAATCTAGGTGAGGCTACCCTAAGTCGATTCGCCGTGGTGACGTCCCATGGGAATGACCAGCGGTGTCCCGCTGACCGGGTCCGGGGTGATGCGGCACCGCAGGGAGAAGACGTCACGGACGAGGTCGGCGGTGATCACCTCGGCCGGGGGGCCCTCGGCCGCGATCCGCCCCGCCTTCATGGCGACGACATGGTCGGCGTACCGGCAGGCCTGGTTGAGGTCGTGCAGGACCATCACGACGGTGCGGTGCTCGCGGCGGTTGAGATCGGTGATCAGGTCGAGCACGTCGATCTGGTGCGCCAGGTCGAGATAGGTCGTCGGTTCGTCGAGGAGCAGTACGGGGGTGCCCTGGGCGACCGCCATGGCGATCCAGGCGCGTTGGCGCTGCCCGCCGGAGAGCTCGTCGACGGGACGGTCCGCGAGATCGGTCATGCCGGTCGCGGCCAGCGCCTCGTGCACGGCGCGCTCGTCGGACTTCGACCACTGCCGCCACCAGGTCTGGTGCGGCGAGCGCCCGCGGTTGACCAGGTCGATGACGGTCAGGCCCTCCGGGGCGACCGGGCTCTGGGGCAGGATGCCGAGACGCCGGGCCAGCTCGCGGCTCGGTATGGAGCGCAGCTCGCGGCCGTCCAGGTGGATGCTTCCCTCGCGGGGCGCGAGCAGCCGGGCCAGGGCACGCAGGAGGGTGGACTTGCCGCAGGCGTTGGCGCCGACGATGGCCGTGATGCGGCCCGGCGGGACCGACAGATCGAGTCCGTCCACGACGAGGCGGCTGCCGTACGCCAGGCGCAGGCCGTCGGCCCGCAGGTCCACGTCGGCGGCCTCCGCGGGACCGGGGCCGGAGTTGGTCGACAGGGAGTCAGCCGACATGGGGGTCAACCTCCAGAACCCGCGCGGTTCGCGCGGACGAGCAGCCAGAGCAGGATCGGCGCGCCGAGCACGCCGGTGACGATGCCGACCGGCAGTTCCGTGCCGGTGACGAGGGTGCGGGCGAGGAGGTCGCTGCCGAGGACGACCACGGCCCCGGTCAGGCCCGAGGCGAGCGTGGGCGGCCACGCGGTGCGGGCCAGGCGTTGGGTGATCTGTGGTGCGGCGAGCGCGACGAAGGCCACGGGCCCGGCGGAGGCGGTGGCGAAGGCGACGAGGCCGACCCCGGCGAGCAGGACGGCCAGGCGCACCGGCTGCACCCGGGTGCCGAGCCCGGTGGCCACGTCGTCGCCGAGCTGCAGGGTGCGCAGCAGCCGTCCCAGGAGCAGCGCCGTCGGCAACAGGACCGCGAGGGCGATCGCGAGCGGCCCGACCTGGCCCCACGTGCGCCCGTTGAGATTCCCGACCAGCCAGCCGAGCGCGGCCTGCGCCTGGAACCGCCCGCCCTTGGCCACGAGATAGTCGGTGGCGCTGGTGCAGATCCAGGCCACCCCGATGCCGACCAGGATGATGCGGTAGCCGGTGGCGCCGCGTCGCCAGGCGAGGGCGTACACGACGAGCGCCGTGGTCAGCGCGCCGAAGAGCCCGAGCGCCTGGGTGCCGAGACCGCCGTCCCAGCCGAGGACGATTCCCGCGACGACGGCGGTGCCCGCACCCTGGGTCAGGCCGATCATGTCGGGGCTGGCCAGCGGATTGCGCGTCATGGTCTGGAACAGCGCGCCCGACACACCGAAGGCGATCCCGGCGAGCAGTCCCACCAGGGCGCGGGGCAGCCGCAGTTCCTGGACGACGAGTACGGTGCCGGGGTCGCCGGAGCCGACCAGGGCGCGCACGACATCGGCGAAGGCGATGGGGTAGTCGCCGATCGAAAGCCCCCAGCAGAACAGCAGGAAGGTGGTGACGGCGAGCGCCGTGCCCAGCGCGAGCAGCCGTGGGCGGAGGATCCCGGAGACCGGCGGCACCGTCAGCCGGAAGGTGGTCGTGCTCATACCTCCGCCAGGTGGCGTCGGCGGACCATGGCGATGAAGAACGGGCCGCCGATGAAGGCGACGATGACACCCGCCTGGATCTCGGTGGGCCGGGCGAGGACCCGCCCGACGATGTCGGCGGCGAGCAGCAGACACGGGGCAAGCACCGCCGACAGCGGAAGCAGCCACCGGTGGTCGGGGCCGATGCCCGCCAACTGGGCCAATACGCGCGCTATATGAGGGACGATCAGCCCGATGAAGACGACCGGTCCGATCACGGCGACCGCCGCACCGGTCAGCAGCGTGACCGCGGCGACGCCCTGGAGCCGGACGAGGCCGAGCCGCCGCCCGAGCGAGGCCGCCACGTCGTCGCCGAGGGCCAGGCTGTTGAGCGCCGGTGCGCACGCCAGGGCGAGGGCCGTGCCCACGGCGATGAACGGCAGGATCCGCAGGACCGTCGCACCGTCCTGGTCGGCCATCGAACCGGCCGAGAAGAAGCGGTAGCGGTCGAGGGCGTCGGGGTCGGTGAGGGCGATCGCACTGGTGAGGGAGGAGAGCAGCGAGGTCACCGCGACGCCGGAGAGGGCCAGTTTGACCGGCGTCAGGCCGGAGCGGCCCAGCCTGCCGAGGGCGTAGACCAGGACGCTCGCCGCGAGAGCACCCGCGAAGGCGAACCAGACGTACCCGTGGAACGAGCCGATCCCGAGCACCCCGACGGCGAGCACGATGGCGAAGGAGGCACCGGCGCTGACGCCCAGAATGCCCGGGTCCGCGAGCGGATTGCGGGTCAGGGCCTGCATGAGCGCTCCGGAGATGCCGAGGGCCGCGCCCGCCGCGAGGCCGAGCGTGGTGCGGGGCACCCGTGCGGACCAGACGATGTTCTCCACGAGCCGGGTCGGCGCGTGGCCGAAGAGGGCGCGTACGACCTGATCCGGGGCGACGGCGGCCGCGCCGACGGCGAGCGACAGCACACAGAGCACGGCGAGGACGGTGCAGAGCAGAGCCACGAGAAGGGCTGGGCGGACCTTTTTGCGCTCCGTCACCTTACGGTCTCCAACGGCCAACTCCCTTGGAAGCGGCGGGACTTGGGCGTGGTGCGGGACGCGGGTCGCGCCGAAGCCGGGCCGGTGGATTAGGTTACCCTAACTTTTCGGCCACCGACGGTGTGGGCCTTCGTCGTTCCCGCCGCCTCCCGGTTCACGGTCCTGAGGGCCCCTAGGCTTCTCCTGGCATCGGCCCCCGACCTTGGAGCGCACACCGTGTTCGACCCCGCACCGGAGCACCCGTACCCCGACAGTCAGCGGCCGGACGAGGCGCCGACGCCGCACGCGCTGCTGGCGCCGGTGCTCGGTCTGCTGGGTACCTGGCACGGACGGGGCCAGGGCGAATACCCGACCCTCGACTCGGACTTCAGGTACGCCCAGGAAGTCACCTTCAGCCACGACGGCCGCCCCTTCCTGCGCTACGAGGCACGGGCCTGGCTCCTGGACGCGGACGACGCACCGCTGCGGCCGTCCGCGCGGGAGAGCGGCTGGTGGCGGCTGCAGCCCGACGGCCGGGTGGAGGCGCTGATCACCCAGCCCACCGGCATCGCGGAGATCGCGGTGGGCCACGCGGGCGGCGGCACGATCGATCTCTCCACCAGTGAGGTGGCCCGCACCCCCACCGCCAAGGAGGTCAAGGCCACCCGCCGCCGCTACACGCTCACCGACGACGGCGAACTCACCTTCGTCCACGACCTCGAAGCCGTCGGGCAGCCGCTGCAGCACCACCTCGCGGCACAGCTGCGCCGCAGCGCCTAGAACACCGCAGTCCGCTTCCCGCACGTGGCCCGAAAGCAGCCTTGACCGAGCCTCGCCAAAGTCTATGGTCTGGACTAATGGGCCATCGTGAACATCTGGCCCCGACTCTTCACGCACACCCCCACTCAAGAGCGCCGTGAAGGAGTACGCATGCACAGGAAGCGGAAGTTGGCCGCCATGATCGGTGCGGGGCTCGCACCGGTCCTCGCCCTCACCCTGCCGACGGGCTCGGCCAGCGCGCACGGATACGTCAACGCACCGGCGAGCAGGCAGGCGCAGTGCGCCGCGCGCACGATCGCGTGCGGCGACATCAAGTACGAACCCCAGAGCGTCGAGGGGCCCAAGGGCCTGCGGAGCTGCAGTGGAGGCAACGCGAGGTTCGCGGAGCTGAACGACGACAACAAGGGGTGGAAGGTCAGCGACGTGAGCAGGACGCAGACCTTCACCTGGACGTTCACCGCACGGCATCGCACCGCGAACTACGAGTACTTCGTCGACGGCACGAAGGTCGCGACGATCGACGGCGGCAACCAGCAGCCGCCGGCCACCGTCTCGCACCAGGTCAACCTCGGCAGCGCCACCGGAAGGCACAAGGTGCTCGCGGTCTGGAACATAGGCGACACGTCGAACGCTTTCTACGCGTGCATCGACGTGAACATCCGTTAGGTCCCACGTCGTTGGTGGAAATCTCTGCGGTCATGGCCCTATGAACTGATACGCCCTCTGGCTACCCTCCGCGCATGATTTCCACGGTTGTCTGGGGTACCGGAAATGTCGGCCGCGCGGCCATACGTGCCGTGGAGGCCCACCCCGCGCTGAAGCTCACGGCCGTGCTCGTCCACAGTCCCGACAAGGTCGGCCGCGATGCGGCCGACCTCGCCGGTCTCCAGGGGCAGTTGGGCGTCACGGCGACCGACGACATCGACGCGGTCCTCGCGGCCTCGCCCCAGGCGGTGGTGTACGCCGCCTCCGGCGACATCCGCCCCGACGAGGCCCTCCACGACGTCGGCAGGGCGATCAGGGCCGGCGCCGTCGTCGTCACCCCCGCCCTGTACGCGCTCTACGACCAGCGCAACGCCCCGCCCGAACTGCGCGATCCGCTCCTCGCCGCGGTCGCGGAGGGCGGCGGATCCCTCTTCGTGTCCGGCGTCGACCCCGGCTGGGGCAACGACATACTGCCGCTGCTGATCAGCGGACTCGGCAGCACCGTCGACGGGATCCGCTGCCAGGAGATCTTCGACTACTCCACGTACGACCAGGAGGATTCCGTACGCCATCTGATCGGCATGGGGCATCCGATGGACTACCAGCCCCTGATGCTCGCCGAGACCATCCCGACCATGGTGTGGGGCGGGCAGATCCGGCTGATGGCCAGGGCGCTCGGCGTCGAACTCGACGACATCCACGAAACGTTGGAGCGGCGCGCGCTCGACACCTCGGTGAGCACCAGGACGATGGGTGACTTCGAGGCGGGCACCCAGGGCGCCGTGCGCTTCGAGGTGCAGGGCATCGTCGAGGGCGAACCCCGCATCGTCATCGAGCACGTCACCCGCATCCACCCGTCCTGCGCACCGGACTGGCCCACGCCGCCCGACGGCGCCGGGGCGCACCGCGTGATCATCGAGGGCCGCCCGCGCATCGAGGTGACGGTCGAGGCCACCGACGAGGGAGAGAACCGGTCGGCGGGCGGCAACGCCACCGCGGTCGGCCGCCTCGTCGGCGCCATCGACTGGCTCGTGGACATGGACCCCGGACTGTACGACGCGCTCGACGTCCCGCTGCGCCCCGCGACCGGCAAGCTCGGAAGGAGCAAGCAATGAGCTCGATGCACATAGACATCCCCGAGGGGCAGGAGCCGATCGGGTACGTGTGGGGTGAGATGGTCCCCGGGATCGGCATGGCCGCGGCGAACTTCTCGCTGTCGGTGTACGAGCACACGACGCTGGGGCTAAGGGAGTTCGAGGCCGCGCGGCTACGCGTCGCGCAGATCAACGGGTGCCTGTTCTGCCTCGACTGGCGCACCGAACGCGAGGGCGAGAAGGTCGAGGAGGAGTTCGCCGAAGCGGTCACCCAGTGGCGCACCACCGACGCCTTCGACGACCGGACACGTCTTGCCGCCGAGTACGCCGAGCGGTACGCCCTGGATCACCATGGCCTCGACGAGGAGTTCTGGAAGCGGATGACCGCGCACTACACCCAGCGCGAGATCGTGGAGCTGAGCATGAGCATCGGTTCCTGGCTGGCCTTCGGCCGGCTCAACCACGTGCTGGGTCTGGACGCGGTCTGTGTGCTTCCCGGCCACTGAGGAGCGGTGCTACACATCAGTGGCGATGATCTTCTCGATGTTGCGTTCGGCGAGCGCCGTGATGGTGACGAACGGGTTGACGCTCGTGTTGCCGGGGATCAGCGAGCCGTCGATGACGTACAGGCCTGAATATCCGTGCAGGCGACCGTAGTTGTCGGTGGCCTTGTTCAGGACGGCGCCGCCGAGCGGGTGGTAGGTGAGATGGTCGCCCCAGATCTTGTACGTGCCGAACAGATCGGTGCGGTAGATCGTCCCCTCCTTTGAATTGATCTTGTCGAAGATGGTCTTGGCGGCATCGATGGACGGCTGCTTCCAGGCCGTCTGCCAGTTCAGCTCCACCTTCCCCGCCGCCGCGTTCCAGGAGAAGGCGGCACGGTTCGGGTTCTTGGTGATGGAGAGATAGAACGAGGCGTAGGTCTCGATGCCGGTGGGCAGCGGCGCGACCTCGGCGAACGCGCCACCGGCCGCCCAGTTGTCGATGCCGGCGGTGGGGATGGACGACTGGACCTTGCCGGTCGCGTCCCACATGTGGTTGGCGCGACCGCACATGACGTTGCCGTTGTCGCCCCAGCCCTTGCCGATCTCTCCGTTCAGCTGGGGCAGCGCGCCGGTGGCCTTCAGTTTGACCAGCAGTTTGCTGGTGCCGACACTGCCTGCCGCGAAGAACACCTTCTGCGCCGTGACGGTCTTGGTGGCGGTGGCGGTGCCGCTGGTGTTGAGCTGCTCGATGACGACGGTGTAGCCGCCGCCGGACGCGGGGGAGACCGAAGTGACCTTGTGCAGCGCGGAGATGGTGACCCGCCCGGTCGCGGTGGCCCGGGCGATGTAGGTCTTCTGCAGTGACTTCTTGCCGTAGTTGTTGCCATAGAGGATCTCACCGGCGACCGCCGACTTGGGGACTGTGCCGGCCGCCTCCTGCTTCATGTAGTCCCAGTCATAGACACCGGGCACGAAGACGAACGGGAAGCCGGAACGCTGGGCGTGCTTACGGCCGACCCGGGAGTACTGGTAGCAGTCGACGCTGTCGAACCAGGCGGGGTCGATGGTGCTGACGCCGAGACCGGCGTTGGCGCGCGGATAGTAGGTGGAGTACATCTCGTCGGCGTTGACCGAGGGGAGGACGGCGCCGAAGTTCTCGCGCTTGGGCGTGACCGCCATGCCGCCGTTGACCAGGGAGCCGCCGCCGACTCCGCGGCCCTGGTAGACGAGGATCCCGCCCATGTCCTCGGCGTCGAGGATCCCGGTGTAACGGGGGATGGTCTTGTCGATCGGGAAGCCGAGGAAGTTGCTCAGGGGCTGTTTGGTCTTGGTGCGCAGCCAGTAGGAACGGCCGTCGGGTGAGGTCGTGTGGGCGAAGATCTTGCCGTCGGAGCCGGGGGTGTCCCAGGCCATGCCCATCTCGACCATGTGCACGTCGACGCCTGCCTGGGCGAGGCGCAGGGCGGCGACGGAGCCGCCGTACCCGGTGCCGATGATCAGCACGGGGACGCGGGCTCCGTCACCGATGGGTCCGGCGGCGGATGCGGCGTACGTCTGGGCCGCGGGGGCGAGTGTCGCGAGGGATGCGACGCCAAGAATAGAACTGGTTCCAGCTATGAATCTTCGGCGTGAAACGCCTCCGGAACCGTTAGAACGCATGGTGGTGCCACTCATGTGACGTTCCTCACTCTCGTAGGAATGGGAACGAGTTCTACTGCTTGTTGCGCGCTAAGTCACTGCATACCTAGAAGTAACTTCTGCCCGATCTTGTCGGAGTGATCTTTAATGTCCGATCTTGTGCCCGCGTGGTGCCCTATGCGGCACCTTCGCCCGCGAGCAGCTCGCGCGCCGCCGCCACGTCGAAGTCCGCCTTCGGGTACTGCGGATCGAGCGCGGTCAGGTGCTCGAGGAGCAGACCGCTGATCGCCCAGTTGCGGTACCACTTGCGGTCCGCCGGGATGAGGTACCAGGGGGCGTCCGCCGTGGAGCATCGCTCGAGAGCGATCTCGTACGCCTCCTGGTAGGCGGGCCACAGGGCGCGCTCCTCGATGTCGCCCGGGCTGAACTTCCAGTGCTTGTCCGGATTGTCGAGACGTTCGAGCAGGCGGCGGCGCTGCTGTTCGTACGAGATGTGCAGGAAGCACTTGATGACCGTGACGCCGTCGTCGGTGAGGCTCTGCTCGAAGTTGTTGATCCTGCCGTAGCGGCGGCCGAGGTCGCTGGGCGGGACCAGTTCGCGTACGCGGGCGATCAGGACGTCCTCGTAGTGCGAGCGGTCGAAGATTCCGATCTCGCCGGGCACGGGGAGCGCCTGGGTGATGCGCCAGAGGAAGGGGTGGTTCAACTCCTCGGGTGTGGGCGCCTTGAAGGCCCGGATCCGACAGCCGGAGGGGTTGAACTGGCCGATGACGTGCTTGACGGTGCCGCCCTTGCCGCTGGTGTCCATCCCCTGCAGGACGAGCAGCACGCGGCGGCGGTCGCCCGCGGTGCTCGCCGCGTAGAGCCGCTCCTGCAGGTCGGCGAGCCGTTCGCCCGTCCGGGCGGTGGCCAGGAGCCCGGCGGCCTTGTCCGCGGGCCCGCCGGGAGTCGCGTCGGCGGCGTACGAGGTGAGGCTGACGCGCTCGCCCTCGGGGACACGGAGGAGTTCGCGGAGCGGGGTGGGGGGCTCGGGGGTCCTGGTGGCCCCGGAGGTCTTGTGGTGCTTCTTGCCGGCGCCCTTGGTGTCGTTGCCCTGCTTGCCCTGCTTCTTCTGGCCCTTCGGCTTCTTCCGGTCCTTCTTGTCCTTCGTGTCCTTGGCCACTGGGCGGCCCCTTCCTCCGGTGTCCCTCGATGGTGGGTCAGGGGGCGGGTGCCCGCCAGCCGGATCGGGGCTGCGGCGAAGCCTGCGTAAGCCTTGTAAAGGAACCTTTCTAAAGATAGCTTTACATCATGGAGGAGACCCCGGAAGCCCAAGGCGACCCCAGGCCGACCGAGCGCAGCATTCGCCTCACCGATCCCCGCGCCCTGCGGGCGTACGCCCACCCCACGCGCATGGCCCTGGTCGGTCTGCTGCGGCGGAGCGGACCGTTCACGGCCACCCGTGCCGCCGAGCTGACCGGCGAGTCCGTGGCCAGCTGCTCGTACCACCTGCGGATACTGGCGAAGTACGGGCTCGTCGAGGAGGCGCAGGGGGGCCGCGGGCGCGAGAAGCCGTGGCAGGCGACCGCCCGGTTCACCGACTGGCCCGGCCACAGCGAGGACCCGTCCGTCGCCGAGGCGTCGGACGCGTTGAGCGCGGCGGTAGCCCGGCGGTACTTCGAGCGGGCCGTCCGGGCGATGGAGGAACGCCACCGGCTGCCGCGCGCCTGGCGCGAGGCGGAGCAGTTCAGTGACTCGCTCCTCCACCTCACCCCCGAAGAGCTGACCGGCATCAGCGAGCGCATCGAGGCGCTGCTGCGGCCCTACGAGGACCGCGAGGGCGACCCGGACCTGCGCCCAGAAGACGCGCGCCCCGTCAGCCTGGTGCGGCTGGCCTTCGTCGACCGGGAGATCCCTGAGGAAGTCCCGGACGCCGACGAAGCGGATGGCGGCGGTGCGGATGGCGGCGGTGCGGGGAGCGACGCCACGAGGACCGGCGGGTGAAGCTCAAGGAGCGCATACCCGAGCTGCTCCGTGAGCGGACCTTCCGCCGCTACTGGACCGGGCAGACCGTCTCGCTCATCGGCGACGAGATATCACTGATCGCCATCCCGCTCGCCGCCGTGCTGGCCCTCGGCGCCGACGCCGCCGAGATGGGCTGGCTCAAGACCGCCGAGCTGCTGCCCGCACTCCTCCTCAACATCCCGCTCGGCGCCTGGGTCGACCGGACGGCGCGGCGAAGGCACGCCATGATCGCCGCCGACCTGGCGCGCGCGGCCCTGCTCCTGACGCTTCCGCTCGCTCATCTGCTCGACATCCTCACCCTCGGGCAGCTCTACCTGACCGCCTTCGGCATCGGCGCGCTGACCGTGCTCTTCGACGCCTGCAACGCCACGCTGTTCGTGGCGCTGGTGCCGAGCGAGCGCTATGTGCAGGCCAACTCCCTGGTGCACGGCAGCCGTTCGATGTCGTGGCTGGCCGGGCCCGGGGCGGGCGGGCTGCTCGTGCAGTTGCTCACCGCTCCCTTCGCCCTGTTCGCGGACGCCCTCACCTACCTGGTCTCGGCGCGCCAGTTGTCCCGCATCAAGCCGGTCGAGCCCGAACCGGCCCCGGTCGCCAAGGGACACTTCACGGCGGGACTGCGCTGGGTCTTCGGGCAGCCGACCATGCGGGCACTCTTCGCCTGGTCCGGCACGATCCAGTTCTTCAACTACATGTTCCATACGCTCTTCGTGCTGTACGTGACGGTCGAACTCGGCCTGAGCGCGGGCGTTCTCGGCGCGATACTCGGCGCGGGGGCCGTCGGCGGACTGCTGGGTGCCGTGTTCAGCGGACGGGTCGTACGCCGCTTCGGCATCGGACCGTCGATCATCGTCGGCTCCGTGGGCTTCACCCTGCCGCTGGTGCTCATCCCTCTCGCGGGCGGCCCGCTGCCGCTGGTCGTCACCACGCTCTTCGTCGCCGAATTCCTCAGCTGTGTCGGGGTGATGGTCATCGACGTCGCCGCCGCGTCGCTCCAGATGGCGCTCATCCCCTCCGCCATCCGCTCCCGGGTGATGGGCGCCCAACGCACCCTGAACCACGGTTTCCGCCCGCTGGGGGCGCTGACCGCGGGCGTCCTCGGCACGGCCATCGGCCTGCGCCCCACGCTCTGGATCGGCACGGCGGGAGCGGTCCTCGCGGTCCTGTGGCTCCTGCCGTCGCCCGTACCGGGCACCCGTGAGCTGCCCGAGCCCGCCGAAGACGCCGTGCGGGTCCAGGGGCGTGTTGCGGAAGTGCCGACCGTGCAGCACAACGATGTCTGATTGCCGCCAGCACGGTCCTGCCGTGGTCCTCATGCTGGCGGCATGACGATGTCATCCACTACAGAGTCGGCAACAGTTCTCACCGGTATGTATGCGGCTGAGGCGGAGTACCTGGCGGCGGGAGGCCCTGGCGAGGCTTCGTTCGACCTCCTCGCCCCCTTCTTCGCGCCGGATGTCGAGCTGCATCAAGCAGATGCCCTGCCCTACGGAGGCACTTGGCGTGGGCACAACGGCATGACGCGATTCTTCCTGATGATGGGAGAGGTGTGGGAGTCGTTCGAGATGGTGGAACAGGATTTCCTGGCCACCGGAGAGACCGCGGTCGTGCTCACACAGGTCCGTGCTCGCGCTCGCGCGACCGGCCGTGAACTCAGCTTCCCCATCCTGCAGGCGATCACGGTCAAGGGCGGGCGGATCACCGAGGTCCGTCCGTTCTACTGGGACACGCGGGCCATCGCCGATGCCTGCGCCGTGCCGACACCGACAGACTGAGGCCGACGGCAAACCCACTGTCACAGCCACTCGTTGAGGACCGCCACCAGCACTGCTCGACACGTCGGGCATTCAGCGGGGCTGGCCGCCGCCCTCGGCTATGCCTGACCGTCAGGCGCGGGCTCGGGTGCCGGTTCCGTCTGCGTGCCCGCGCGTCGGCGCTGACGTGAGGCCCGCAGGTTCGCGGCATTGCCGCAGTCGCGGGTGGAGTGCCAGACGCCGCTGTTGTTGCGCGAGCGGTCGTAGAACGCCGTGGCGCAGCGTTCGTTGCGGCAGATCTTCAGGCGGCGCCACTCTCCGGTGGTCTGGGCGAGCAGTGCCTCGCACAGCACGGCGGACGTCAGCCAGCGCCAGCCCTCGCCCTCGGGCTCGGTCGTCAGGGCGGCGTCGCCGTGCAGGTTCACCTGGAGGGCGCACGAGGTGAAACGGGCGGTCTCGCCGCTCGTCGTGCCACACCGGGAGAGCAGGGCACGGCGCAGCTGTTCGCGCAGCTGCCGCAGCTTGGGCAGGTCCTCGTCGGTGAGGGTGAGCCGCACCGCCGTGCGCCCCGTCCTCTCGGCCCAGGTGGGAAGCGCGACGGACACCCAGCCCTGCGCGGCGGCCACGTCCCCGAGGAGATCGGCCTCGGAGGCGTGGCCGGTCGGTGCGGTGTTCAGGATGTCCTGCACGAGCCCCAGGCCGCCGGGAACGGCGGTGGGGAAGTAGCGCTCGGTGGCAGGCCAGGTCATGCGCATATCGTACGCGACCGCGGGCGACAGCAGCGTATGGAGTTGACTGCTGTCGCCCGGCTGGGCCCGGTCCGCACATGCCCGGGCGACCGCCACCCTCGCTCAGGCCAGGCTCTTGAGAAGCGACTTGTCGAAGGGCAGTGCGTCGCCGAGTCGGTTCTCCAGGGCCTTGGCCGCCCACTCCGGGTCGGCGATGAGGGCGCGCCCCACCGCGACCAGGTCGAACTCGTCCCGCTCCAGGCGGTCGAGGAGCAGCTCGATGCCGGTGGACGCGGAGGGCGCGGCCCAGCCCTGCGAACCGATGAACACCTGGTCGAGGCCGACCGAGCCCACGGTGACCACCGGCACCCCGGACACCTTCTTGACCCAGCCCGCCAGGTTGAGGTCGCTGCCCTCGAACTCGGGCTCCCAGTAGCGGCGGGTGGAGGCGTGCAGGACGTCCACGCCCGCGTTCACCAGCGGGGTCAGCAGGCGCTCCAGCTCCTCGGGGGACTGGGCGAGCTGCGCGTCGTAGCTGCCGGCCTTCCACTGCGAGAGCCGGAAGAAGACGGGGAAGTCGGGCGAGACGGCGGCGCGTACGGCCGCGACGATCTCCGCGGCGAAACGGGTGCGGGCCTCGATGTCTCCGCCGTAGCCGTCCGTACGGCGGTTGGTGTGCTCCCAGAGGAACTGGTCGATCAAGTAGCCGTGCGCGCCGTGCAGTTCGACGCCGTCGAACCCGATGCGCTCGGCGGCGGCCGCGGCGTCGGCGAACGCCCGGATCACGTCGTCGAGGTCGTCGGCCGTCAGCGCGCTGCCCTTGGGCTGCCCGTCGAGGCCGATGGCCGAAGGGCCCGCCGCGGGGGCGGAGGGCACCGGGCCCTTGCCCTCGTCACGGGTGATGCCGACGTGCCACAGCTGCGGAATGATCTTCCCGCCCGCTCCGTGCACCGCGTCGACCACCTTGCGCCAGCCTTCGAGGGCGTCCTCCCCGTGGAAGCGCGGGACCCGGTCGCTCGTGCCGGCCGAGGCGTGATCGACGTACGTCCCCTCGGTGATGATCAGGCCGACTCCGGCGGCCGCCCGGCGCGCGTAGTACTCCGCCACGTCCGCGCCCGGTACGCCGCCCGGTGAGAACTCCCTGGTCATCGGGGCCATCACGATGCGATTGGGCAGGGTGAGGCTGCCGACACTGAATGGGCGGTCGAGGGACTGGGGAGTGCGCGCGGTCTGTGACGCCGAGGTCATGTGTCCTCCTGGCAGGGAACGAGGGGGCGATCTCCTGTGATCGATGACGTAAGCGTACGCGCTTTACTCATGTCGATTGATGGAGGGCCCCTCTGCTCCCCCGTCCGGTACGAGACGGGGGCGCCCCGGGGCGGCGGGTCTCCGTACGGGCGACGGAAACGGGTGGCCGCGTGGGAGAATTTCCGCGTGGACGGGGGGATCCTGGAGCGGGATCGCGAACTGGCTCGACTGACCGCCGCCGCACGGGAAGCGGGGGACGGAGCGGGCTCGGTGGCGCTCGTCTTCGGAGAGGCCGGCATCGGCAAGTCGAGCCTCGTGAACGCCCTGCCGGGTGCACTGTCCTCACAGGCCAGGGTGCTGGTCGGACAGTGCGACGACCTGGCGACCCGGCGGCCGCTCGGCCCCTTCCGGGATCTTGTCGGCAGTGTCCGCACCGAGCTGGCGCAGGCGGTCACCGAGGGTGGCGACCGGCACCGCGTGTACGACGCGCTGCGGGCCGAGCTGAGTGACCCGCTGCGTCCGACCGTCCTTGTCGTAGAGGACGTGCACTGGGCGGATGAGGCATCCCTCGACGCGCTGCGGTTCCTGGTACGCCGCGTGGACCGGATGCCCGCGGTCCTCGTGCTGACCTTCCGCGACGACGAGTTGGGCCGCGAACACCCGCTGCGGCACCTGCTCGGCCAGGTGTCGAGGGCGGCCCGCGTGCACCGCGTACCCCTGCCACGGCTCTCCCGCGACGCGGTCCGCACGCTCAGCGCGGTGAGCCGCCTCGACCCCGCGCAGGTGTACGCGGTGACGTCGGGCAACCCCTTCTACGTCGCCGAGGTCGTCGCGGCGGGCGGCACCGGGGACGTGCCCCCGACCGTGGTCGACGCCGTCCTGGCCCGGCTGCGCGGCCTCGACGACGCCGCACGTGACGCCCTCGAACAGCTCGCCGTGGTCCCCTCGGCGGCCGAGCGCACCTTGGCCGACGCCCTGCTGCCGGGCGGAGTCGGCCAGTTGACCTCGGCGGAACGGCGTGGCCTGCTCGTCGTGACCCCGGATCGTGTGACGTTCCGGCACGAGATCATCCGGCGCGCCATCGCCGACTCGCTGCCCGCGGCACGCCGCATCGAACTCGACCGAAACGTGCTCGCCGCCCTGGTCGCGCAGCCCGGCGCCGACTCCTCCCGCATCGTGCACCACGCCGCCCGGGCGGGTGACCACGACGCCATCGCGCGCTACGGCCCCGACGCGGCGAGGGACGCGGCCCGCACCGGCGCGCACCGCGAGGCCGCCGCCCAGCTGCGGCTCGTCCTGCGGCAGCGGAACCGCTACGGTCCGGCCGAACTCGCCGACCTCCTGGAGCGGTTCGCCGTCGAGAGCTACACCATCGCCGACTCGCCCGCCGCCGTCGGCGCCCAGCGGGAAGCCGTCGCCCTGCGGCGCTCCCTGGGCGACCTGCGGGCACTCGGCGCCGATCTGCGCTGGCTGTCGCGCATCCACTGGTGGGCGGGCGACGCGGACGCCGCGCAGGAGGCCGCCAGGGAAGCCATCGACGTACTCGAACAGGCCGGTGACGAGAGGCTGTTGGCGCTCGCGCTCAGCAACACCTCCCAGCTGCGCATGCTCTCCGACCGATACGCCGAGGCCATCGGCTACGGAGAGCGCGCCATCACCCTGGCCCGGCGCGCGGACGACGCGGCGATCCTCTCGCACGCCCTGAACAACGTGGGAACCGCCCGCTGGCGCGGTGGCGATCCGCTGGGCAGGCCGCAACTGGAGGAGAGCCTGGCGGTCGCGCTGAAGGCGGGCGAGGCCGAACACGCCTGCCGCGCCTACGCCAACGTCATCTGGACCCTCCTGGAGAACCTCCGCTTCACGGAGGCGGACCACTTCCTGGCGCCCGCCATGGAATTCGCGGACCGCACGGAGCATCTGGGGTTCCTCCGATACCTCCAAGTGGAGCTGGCGTTGCGGCAGTTCGCCGCGGGGAGGTGGGACGAGGCGGAAAAGCACGCCGAGTCCGGCGACGCCTACGAATTCCCGCCCGCCCGCTGCCCCGCCCTGACCGTCCTGGCACGCGTACGCATCCGGCGCGGCGCGAAAGGCGGCGACGAACTCCTCGGACGCGCCTGGGAGGTGGCCGAGCGGACCCAGGAGCTGCAGCGCACGGGCCCGGTCGCCGCGGCGCGGGCGGAGGCCGCCTGGCTGCGCGGTGACCTCGCGGCCGTGCTCGACGCCGTCGGGCCCCTGTACGCGCAGGCGCGCGGCCTGGCCGCGACGCCCTACCGCGCGGAACTCGGCCACTGGCTCAGCAAGGCGGGGCACCCCGCGGTCGAGGACGACTCCGATCACCCGTACGCGTTGCAGGCCGCCGGACAGTGGCGTCGGGCAGCCGAGGCGTGGCGGGCCGCTGGTTGCCCCTACGAGCACGCGGCGGCCCTCGCGGAGAGCCCCGACCCGGCGGACAAGCTCACCGCGCTCGCCGGCCTCGACGCCCTGGGCGCCGAACCCCTGGCCCGGATCGTCCGCGCCGACCTGCGTGGCCTCGGCGTCGCAAGGATCCCGCGCGGCCCGCACGCGGCGACCCGGCGCAACCCGGCGGGCCTCACGGGACGCCAGCTCCAGGTCGGACGGCTCCTGGCGGAGGGGCTCACCAACATCGAGATCGCCGAGCGGCTCTTCCTGTCCGTGCGTACGGTCGACAACCACGTCCGTGCGGTCCTGGAGAAGCTCGGCGCCCGCACCCGGCGCGAGGTCGCCGCCCGCGCCGCGCAGCTGGGGATGGAAATCGGCCGCGAAAAGTAGGTAATCGCCGGACGCGAGCTAGGTGGTGGACACGGATATCGGTGGGTGGCGGACAGGACTAGAACGGGCGGATCGGACACGCCGATCCAACGGGGGAGCTCATGTCCATCACGCCAGCACAGGCAGCACGCAGCGAACTGGCCGGTTTCAAGGGGGAGTTGAAGGGCCCGGGCGACGCCGGGTACGACGAGGCGCGTGCCGTCTACAACGCGATGGCCGACAAGCGCCCCGCGCTCGTCGCCCGCTGCACCGACGCCGACGACGTGTCCCGGGTCATCGGCTTCGCCCGCGCGCACGGCCTGCCGCTCGCGGTCCGCGGCGGCGGCCACCACGGCGCGGGCCTCGGCACCGTCGAAGGCGGCGTGGTCGCCGACCTGTCACCGCTCAAGTCGGTCGAGGTCGACGCGCCGAACCGCACCGTACGGGTCGGTGGCGGCTGCGTCTGGAGCGAGGTGGACCGCGCCACGCACGAGCACGGCCTGGCCACACCGAGCGGCATCATCTCCACCACGGGCGTCGGCGGGCTCACCCTCGGCGGCGGCCTCGGCCACCTCACCCGCAGGTTCGGGCTGAGCATCGACAACGTCCTGGAGGCGGACCTCGTCCTGGCCGACGGCCGTCAGGTGCGGGCGAGCACCGACGAGAACACGGACCTGTACTGGGCGATCCGCGGAGGCGGCGGCAACTTCGGCGTCGTCACCTCGTTCCTCTTCCGCCTGCACGAGCTGGGCACGGTCGTCGCTGGCCCCACCTTCTGGCCAGCGGAACGGGGCGCCGAGGTGCTCGCCGCCTACCGGGACTTCCTGCCCGAAGCGCCGCGCGAGGTGAACGGCTTCTTCATGTACGGCACCGTGCCGCCGGCCCCGCCCTTCCCCGAGACCCTCCATCTGCGCAAGGTCTGCGGCGTCGTGTGGTGCCACACCATCGAGGACCCCGAGGCGGCGGCCCAGGCCATGGCGCCGCTGCTCGACGCGCTGCCCGACCCGCTCCTGCACGCCGTGGCCCCGATGCCGCACCCCGCGCTCCAGTCCATGTTCGACGGGCTCTACCCGCCCGGCGACCAGTGGTACTGGCGGGCGGACTTCGTCGACGAGATCCCGGACGACGCCGTCGCCCTGCACGCCAAGTTCGGCCCCGAGGCGCCGACCATGAAGTCGACGATGCACCTGTACCCCATCGACGGCGCCGCCCACGACCACGGCACGGCGGAGACCGCCTGGAGCTATCGGGGCGCCCGCTGGGCCTGCGTCTACGCGGGAGTGGACACAGATCCGGGCAACGCCGATCTCATCAAGCGCTGGAGCGTCGACTACTTCGACGCGCTGCACCCGTTCTCGGCAGGCGGTGCCTACGTGAACATGATGATGGAGGAGGGGCAGGAGCGCGTCCGGGCCAGCTACCGCGACAACTACGCACGCCTTGCGCGGGTCAAGGCCGCGTACGACCCGGACAACGTCTTCCGCCTCAACCAGAACATCGAGCCCGACCCGCGCGACCTCGGGTAACCCCGGTGGACCGCCCGCCGCGCCCCGCTGTGGCGGGGATCGTAGCGTGGGGTCCATGTGCTGGAGCGCGACGGCCGATCTCGTGGCGGGCGTGGGTGTGGCCGCCGTGGGGGTCGCCTGCGTGACCCGCGCGGCTCGCGGCGGCCGACCGCGCGATCTGCCGATCGCCGCGCTGCCGCTGCTGCTCGGCGCCCACCAGATCATCGAGTCCGAGGTCTGGCGGAACGACGGTGGCACGGGATGGGCCACCGTCGCCTGGGCCGTGATCGCCCTGCCGCTGCTGGCGCTGTGGCTGCCCGTCGCGGTGCTGTGCGCGGCCCCGTCGAGCGCCCGCCGCCGCCTGCTGCTCCCCCTCGCGGCGGGCATGGCGACGGCGGCGGTGCTCTCCTACTACCTGGCGACCCGCACCGTGACGGCCGAGATCCGCGGCCATACGGTCGGGTACGCGCTCGGCCTGCCCCGGCCGGAGCTGATCATCGCCGGATACCTGATCGCCACCGTCGGCTCCCTGCTCCTCTCCGGCGACCGGGGCCTGGTCGTCTTCGGCGCCCTGGTCGCCGTCGGGGCGGCGGTGTGCGTGCTGCTGTGGCGGCGCGAGTACATCTCCACGTGGTGCGCGTTCGCGGCGGTGTGCTCGGTGTACCTCTACTTCTGGGTCAGAAGGCGTTCTCGTCCAGTTCGAGCGCCGTCCGGTCCAGGCTCTCCAGGAGTGTGAACTGGGCCTCCGTCTTCGGCAGTTCATGGCGGAAGAAGTAACGGCAGGCGGCACGCTTGCCGGCGTGGAAGTCCTCGGTGCCCGACTCGGCCGCGAGCAGCTGCTCCAGCCACATCCAGGCGACGACCACGTGCCCGACCGCTTCGAGGTAGACGCTCGCGTTGGCGAGCGCCGTCTGCGGGTCGCCGGTCGACCAGAGCCGCTGCGTCACCTCCACCGCGCGCGCCGCGGACGCGTCGAGCGCCCGGCCGTACCCGGACGCGGAGCCGCCCGCCGCGGCGGCACGGGCGGACGTCCGCGAGATCCGCTCGACGAGCAGCCGCAGCCCGCTGCCGCCGTCCATGATCACCTTGCGGCCGAGCAGATCGAGGCCGTGGATGCCGTGCGTGCCCTCGTGGATGGGGTTGAGGCGGTTGTCGCGGTAGAACTGCTCGACGTTGTACTCGCGCGTGTAGCCGTAGCCGCCGTGCACCTGGATCGCCAGGTTGTTGGCCTCGAGGCACCACTGCGACGGCCAGCTCTTGGCGATGGGTGTGAGCACGTCGAGCAGCAGCCTGGCCTCGTCGCGCGCCTGCGGCGATGTGCCGGTGTTCTGCTCGTCGAGCAGCCGCCCGCAGTACAGATTGAGCGCCATCGCGCCCTCCACGTACGTCTTCTGGGCGAGCAGCATCTTGCGTACGTCGGCGTGCTCGATGATCGGGACCTGCGCCGACGCGGGGTCCTTCGCCGCGAGCGGACGGCCCTGCGGGCGGGTGCGCGCGTAGTCGAGGGCGTGCAGGTAGCCGGTGTAGCCGAGTGCCGTGGCGCCGAGGCCCACGCCGATCCGGGCCTCGTTCATCATGTGGAACATGTAGGCGAGCCCGCGGTTCGCTTCCCCGATGAGGTGGCCGACCGCGCCGGGCTCGCCGCCGGGGCGGTGGGCGCCCTCGCCGAAGTTGAGCAGCGTGTTCGTGGTCCCTCGGTAGCCCATCTTGTGGTTGAGGCCCGCGAGCACCACGTCGTTGCGCTCGCCGAGCGACCCGTCGTCGCCGACGAGCACCTTGGGCACGATGAAGAGCGAGAGCCCCTTCACGCCGGGCGGGCCGCCCGGAATCCGGGCGAGCACCAGATGCACGATGTTCTCCGACAGCTCGTGCTCGCCGCCGGAGATCCACATCTTGTTACCGAAGAGGCGGTACGTCCCGTCCTCCTGCTCCTCGGCCCGCGTCCGCACATCGGCGAGCGACGAACCGGCCTGCGGCTCCGACAGGCACATCGTCCCCAGGAAGCGGCCCTCCACCATGGGGCGCACGAACGTGTCGATCTGCTCCTTGGACGCGTGCGCGAGGAGCAGATTGGCGTTGCCCATGGTCAGGAAGGGATACGCGGCCGTGCCGACGTTCGCCGCCTGGAACCACGCGAAGCAGGCCTGTGCCACCACGGCGGGCAGCTGGCCGCCGCCGATCTCGTGGTCCATGGCACTGGCAAGCAGCCCCGAGTCCCCGAAGACCCGCAGGGCCTCCTTCACCTCGGGGATGATGTGCACCCGATCCCCGTCGAAGGTGGGCTCCTGGGCATCGTTCTTCTTGTTGTGCGGGGCGAAGTGCCGGGTGGCGATCTGCTCGCTCAGTTCGAGCGCGGCGTCGAAGGTCTCGCGGGAGTGGTCCGCGTACCGCTCCCGGCCGGTGAGCGCGGGCACGTCGAGCCACTCGTACAGCAGGAAATCGAGGTCACGACGGGACAGGAGCAGGGATGCCATGCGGTTTCTCCATGCGGTGACGGCGGTACCGATGCCGGGGCAGAGGGCCCCGCACACCTGATACTAAGCGGTCGCTTATGGGGTTTGTCGAGGGCGGCCCCGTGACACCCGGCTCAGCCGACCACGTCCCCCTGGAAGGTGGCCGCGTGCACCGCCTCGAACAGCGCCGTGACGTCCTGCCCCGACAGCCCCGCGGACCGCGCCTGCTCCATCCACTCCGTCAGTGAGCTCTGCAGGGGCGAGTCAGGACCCGCCTGGGGCCGGGCGAGCGAGCGGGTGATGAACGTGCCGGCCCCCTGGCGGACCTCGGCGAGGCCCGCGCGCTCCAGCTCGCGGTACGCCTTGAGCGTCGTGTTCGGGTTCACCTTGGTGGCCGCGGCGACCTGGGCCGCCGTGGGCAGCCGGTCGCCCTCCACCAACGTACCCATGCGCAGGGCCTGTTCGACCTGGCGCACGATCTGGAGGTACGTGGCCACACCGCTGCGCCGGTCGATGCGGAATTCGACCACTGTCCCCACTCTCTGCTCGTTTCCGGACACTTTACGTACGTGCCGTCCCCGGCGTCCTAGAGGGGCCGCCGCGAGGCCCACCACAGGATGAACACCGCCACGGCGGCGGTCGCACCGAGCAGCACCCCGGCGCCGGTCCACTGCATGGCCGGCATCTGGTCGTAGCCGAAGTACTCGACCACGTTGTGGACGATCCCGCGCTCCTCGGCGCAGGCGGTGCTGGCCTTCTCGGTCGCTTCGACGCAGGTGCTCCAGGGGTAGAGCTGTCCGTCCGCGGTGCCGACCCAGCGGTCCGCCTCCACGACGCTGCTGCTGTTCACGAGGTTCGGCGTGTCGCCGTGCAGTGGCCACGTGATCACGCGCGGGGTGGCGAGCCGGTCGCGCAACTGGCCCCAGGCCACCTGGACGACCAGGGCGAAGAAGAAGGTGGCCAGCATGGCGGGCAGTACCCGGCGCAGCAGCATGCCGATCGCGATGCCGCTGATGGTGAGGAAGAGGGAGAGCGCCGCGAGGACGGGGCCCGTGTTGTCGAACACCGATCCCGAGAGCCACTCGGAGAGGAGGAGGCTGCGGTAGGGCTCCCACCACCAGAAGAACAGCGTGGAGAGTACGAGGGAGGCCGCCAGGACGAGTGCGAGGCACCAGACCAGCTTGGCGGCGAGCCAGCGGCGGCGCGGCACCGACTGCGTGGTGACCAGGTGCGCGGTGCCGTGTTCCTGGTCGCTCGCGATCAGCGGGGCACCGATGAAGACACCGAGGACGATGGGCAGGGCGCCCAGTGCTTGGGCGATGTACACGTAGCTCTGGGGAGCCTGCGACAGGCTGACGTCCTTGTCGGGCCAGCCCATCCCGGCGAGCATGTCGGCCATCTGGCCGCGCTCGTAGATGATCGCGGCCGAGCCGAGTACGACGAGGGCCGCGACGATCCATGTCGTGGTGCGGTGCTGGCGCAGGACGAGCCAGGTGAGCCCGTGCAGCAGACCCGGCTTCCTGGTGGCCCGCGCCGTGGGCGGCTGCTCGGTCAGGGTGGTGCTCATGCGGCGGTGACCCCTTCGGCCTCGATGCGTGCGGCGTGCGTGAAGAGCGGCTCCGCGTCCGGCGTACGGAGGTGGGCGAGCAGGACTTCCTCCAGGCTCGGCTCGGAGACCTCCCAGTCGGCGGCCAGGGGGCCGTGGGGGCGGACGAGGGCGCGGAACTGGCGTCCCTGGACCCGGAATTCGACGACCGTGTGCGGGGCGAGGTCCGCGGGCGGCATGCCGTCGGGGGCGAGCCCGGTCACCAGCGCGTGGGCCGGGACCAGCTCTTCGGTGTCACCCGCCATCCTGAGCCGGCCGTCCGCGATGACCAGGAGGTAGTCGCACATGTCCTCCAGCTCGGAGAGCATGTGGGAGGACATCACCACGGTGGTGCCGCGCTCGACGGCCTCCGACATCAGCAGGGAGCTCATCTCGTCCCGGGCCAGCGGATCCAGGTCCGCCATGGGCTCGTCGAGCAGCAGCAGATCGGGCCGCTTGCCGAAGGCGAGCGCGAAGGCGACGCGGGTGCGCTGCCCGCCGGAGAGCGTGCCGACCTTGGCGTCCATCGGCACGTTGCCGGAGCGCACGATCCGCTCGGCGGCCGCCATGTCCCAGCCCGGGTTGAGTTCGCTGCCCATGCGCAGCGTCTCGGCCACGGTGAACCGCTTGAACAGCGGCTTGTCCTGGGAGAGGAAGGCGAACCTGGGCATCGCGGCCGGGTCGTCCACCGGCACGCCGAAGATGCGCAGTTCGCCCTCGGTCGGGGCCACCAGTCGCGTCGCGAGCCCCAACAGGGTGCTCTTTCCGGCGCCGTTGGGGCCGACGAGACCGCAGATCCGCCCGGCGGGGAGCCGGAAGGAGCAGTCGCGCAGCGCCCAGCCGCGGCGGTAGCGCTTGCCCAGGCCGCGGGCCTCGAGCGCGGTCGCGCTCAAGGGGCCGTCGGCCTCGGTGGGGTCGGCAAGGGTCATGTCCACGCGCGCCTCTCTCGATTCCATTAAACAATTAATGGAATCATGATCTGGGTGCGCCGAGTCTGTCAAACGGGTCGGCTCACGGCCCCTCTCGTGCGTACGGCAGGATGCGTGCATGCGTGCATGCGCGCATGCGAGGGCGGGCCGCGCTGTGGCTGGCGGTCGCGGCCGCGTTCTTCGTCGTCGGGCTGTTCGCCGACGCGATCACGGCGTTCAGCGATCGCTTCGAGGGCGGCTACATGCGGTTCATGGACGACGTGCTGGGCGGCATCGCGCGGCTCGGTTCCTGGTTCGTGACCTGGCCGGAGCTGCGCCACGAGGGGGACGCCGCGTACTACCGGGCCCGCGTCGAGCGACGCGTCGCCAACTGGACGTCCCAGGCCGCGGCCCCGCGCGAGCCGAAGAAGCCGCGGCCGCCCGTCGAGTGCGCCATCCCCCTGCGCGACTACCGCGGCGCGGGCGGCGGCTACGTCGCGGAGGTGGCGCTGGCCCAGGGCTGGGAACTGCGCCCCACGGACGTCCGCAAGGAGGTGCGCCTGTGGTGGTCGGCGGCATCGCACGTCGACGAGGCCGCCTCGGCGTGACGATGCGCTCACCGAGGTGGGCGCCGGGCGCGTGTACTACGGCTTCGTCGTCGGCGCCGTGGCCTCGCGCTGGTGCGGGATCAGGCCCGGCGGCAGCTCGCCCTGCTGGACGTTCACCGTCCTGACCGGGGCGGGCACCCGAATGCCCTCGGCGCGGTAGCGCTGGTGCAGCTGCTTGATGAACTCGTGCTTGATGCGGTACTGGTCGCTGAACTCACCGACACCCAGGATCACCGTGAAGCTGATCCTGGAGTCGCCGAACGTGTGGAAGCGCACGGCAGGTTCGTGCTCGGGAAGGGCGCCGTCGACGTCCTTCATCACGCTCTCCACGACCTCGGTCGTGACGCGCTCGACCTGCTCCAGATCACTGTCGTAGCTGACGCCGACCTGGACCATGATGGACAGGTCCTGCTCGGGGCGGCTGAAGTTGGTCATGTTGGTGCCCGCGAGCTGGGCGTTGGGGATGATGACGAGGTTGTTCGACAGCTGACGCACCACCGTGTTGCGCCAGTTGATGTCGACGACGTAGCCCTCCTCGCCGCTGCTGAGCTTGATGTAGTCGCCGGGCTGCACCGTCTTCGCGGCGAGGATGTGCACGCCCGCGAAGAGGTTGGCCAGGGTGTCCTGGAGGGCCAGGGCCACCGCGAGGCCGCCGACGCCCAGCGCCGTGAGCATCGGGGCGATGGAGACGCCGAGCGTCTGCAGGACGACGAGGAAGCCCATCGCGAGCACGACGACACGGGTGATGTTGACGAAGATCGTCGCCGACCCCGCGACACCCGACCGGGACTGCGCGAGGGACTTCACCAGGCGGGTGACCACGCGGGCTGCCGTCAGGGTCCCGGCCAGGACGAGCAGGGCGGTCAGCGTCATCGAGACGTTGTGACCGGTCCTGGGGGTGAGCGGGAGTGCGGCGGCGGCGACGGCCGCCCCCGCGGTTATCGCCGCGCAGGGGACCAGCGTGCGCACGGCGTCGACGATGACGTCATCGCCGCTCCACCGGGTCCTGCTGGCCCGTTCGCCCAGCCACCGCAGGATCATCCGCAGCAGCAGACCCGCCGCGATGCCGACGGCCACCGCGACACCGGCGGTGATCAGGTCGTGCCATGTGAGCGCTCGCTCCATCAGTTCATTCTCCAGGTTGTGCGGGCGCGCCGGACGCGTGTTCGTGGTCCGGTGCGAGCGTCATCCTGCCCCATGGGTGCGGCGCCGTTGCCGGGGGCCCGCACCCAGCTTGCCCTCAACTCGGCGGCCGCGGGGTGATGTCCGACATCCGCGCCGAATCACCTGACTTCAGGTCAGGCGGCGGGGTCCGGCGAAAGCGTCCGGTGACAGCGCCTCGCGGCCGGACCTTGCGGCCCTCCGGCGTACAGCGGCACCGGGCCCCGTTCCTGACCTCGTCCACGGCGAGCCGCGGGTCAGGATTCCGGCCCGCGGAGGGGGTTCCCCACCGGCCAGGGATATGCAAGTCTCCTCCTTAATCTCCGGGGCAAGCGGTTGACCCACTGGTCAACAGGGCTGCCCTGGCCTCGACATGAGGTGAAGAAGTGTTGCGGAACGGGACACGGGGGCACGATCTCGCCTCGCTGCGCCGGCTGAACACCACCGTCGTGCTGCGTGCCCTGCACCGCCGCAGCCCCCAGACACTCGCGGAACTCGCCGCCGGCACCGGACTCTCCCGGCCCACCGTCGAATCCGCCGTCGAGGAACTGACCGCGCACGGCTGGGCGGGGGAGGCCGAGCGCGACGAGAGCGAGCGCGCGCCGGGGCGCCCCGCCCGGCGGTTCCGGTTCCGTGTGGAGGCGGGCCGCGTCGTGGGCGCCGACATCGGCCTGCACAAGATGGTGCTGCTCCTCGCCGACCTCGGCGGAACGGTGCTCGCCGTGCGGCGCGACGACATCGACCCGGAGCTGGGCGGAGCCCAGCGCCTCGACCTCCTGCGCAGGGGCCTCGAAGCCTTCCTGGACGCGCACTCCGTACGGCGCGACGACATCCTCGCCCGCTGTGTGGGCGTACCCGGCGTCGTCGACGCGGCGGGCACCATCACCTCCCACGTCATACCCGAATGGTCCGGCGTCGACCTCGGGCGGCTTCTCGCCGACGGTGAGGCGGGGCACACCCTCGTCGAGAACGACGTGAACCTCGCCGTCCTCGCCGAGCGCTGGCAGGGCGCCGCCACCCTCGCGCACGACGTCGTCTGCGTCCTGACCGGTCACCGCGTGGCGTGCAGCCTCACCATCGGCGGGCGACTGCACCGGGGGAGGCGGGGTGGCGCGGGCGAGCTCGGCCTGCTGCCGCTGCTCGGCATGAACACCGCGCAGGACGCACTCGATTGGCAGGGCGACCGCCGCCCCGACGAGTCCGGGGTGGCCGCACTCGCCCGCGCCGCGGACGACGGCGATCCCCGCGCACTCGCGGCCGTCGCGGACTTCGCCGACCGCATCACGCCGGGCATCGCCGCCCTCGCCCTCGCCGTCGACCCGGAACTGGTGGTGCTCACCGGCGGCGCGACCCCGCTCGGCGGCCATCTCGTGCCGCTGATCGAGGACCGACTGCGCCCGCTGACCCTGCACGTCCCGCGCATCGCGCTGAGCACGCTCGGCGAACAAGGCGTCGCGATCGGCGCCGTACGCAAGGCACTTGACCGGGTCGAGTCCGAACTCCTGACGGATGCGGACCCGGATCCGGCGTTCTGACCAGTCCTGAAGGGAGGCGCTCATGCGCAGGAGGACCCTGCTGTACGGAGCGATGGCGGCGCCCCTGCTCGCCGCCTGCTCCGGCGAGAGTGACGACGGCAAGGGGAGCGGTGGACGCACCACCCTCTCGTACGGGGTGTGGGACGTGGCTCAGGTGCCGGGGCTGCAGAAGGTGATCGACGCCTTCGAGAAGGAGAACCCCGGCATATCCGTGCGCATGGAACTCACGCCCTGGTCGAGCTACTGGACCACCCTCAAGACGGCGATGCGCGGCGGCACGGCACCCGACGTGTTCTGGATGAACGCGGTCAATCTCCAGCTGTACGCCTCCAGCGGCGTCCTGGAGCCCCTGAGCGGACACATCAAGAGCGACCGGACCCCCGTGGACCGCCACCCCGCGTCACTCGTGAGGATCTACGCCTACCAGGGCACGCAGTACGGCATACCGAAGGACTTCGACACCATCGGCCTCTGGTACAACAAGGCGCTGTTCGACAAGGCGGGCATCAAGTACCCGGACGCGGCCTGGACCTGGGACGACGTGCGCGACGCGGCGGCCGAACTCACCGACCCACGCGCGCGCGTGCACGGCATGGCCGCCGAGATGGACCGGCAGGGACAGCTCTACCCCGCCATCCACGGAGCGGGCGGTTACGTCCTTGAGGACGGGAAGTCGGGCTTCGGCGACGAGCGCTCCATCGAGGGGTTGCGCTACTGGACCGACATGATCGACCGCGGCTGGTCGCCGCCACAGAGCGCGATGGTCGAGTCCAAGGGCCGCAACCGCTACTGGTCGGAGAAGACCGCCATGTACTACGACCTCTCCGCGATGGCCGGCCAGATGTACGCCATCCCCGCCCTCAAGGACCACGGCGGCGTCGCCGTGCTGCCCAAGGGCCGGGAGCGCGCCACGATCATCCACGGTCTCGCCAACGTCATCTCCGCCAAGAGCCGCAAGAAGGCGGCGGCCTGGAAGTTCGTCCACTTCATGGCGGGCCGCAAGGCCGCCGAGATCCAGGCGTCGGCGGGCGTCACCATCTCCTCGTACGAGGGGACGCAGGGAGCCTGGCTCAAGTCGATGCCCGAGTTCGACCTGAAGCACTTCATCGAGATGCAGGAGTACGCCGTGCCGTACCCGAGCTCGAAGAACACCGCGGTCTGGGAGAACCTCCAATACCCGCTCCTGGGCGCCGCGTTCAGTGGAAAGGGCGGCATCGAGTCCGCCGCACGCACCCTGGGCGAGCAGATGGACCGGGCCCTGAAGGAGGAGCGCGCATGATGAGTGTGTTTCCCTCCACGGCGGCGGCGAAGAAGGCGAGCCGCGGCAGGCAGGCGACCGGCGGCGCGCCCAAGTCCCGTAACCAGCGCGTCGCCTACCTCTTCATCGCGCCGCTCGGCATCGGCTTCGCCGTCTTCTACTTCTGGCCGCTGCTCCAGACCTTCTACTTCAGCTTCACCGAGTTCGGGGCGTTCGGCGGCAACACCTGGATCGGCACCGACAATTACGTGCGCGTGCTCAAGGACGTCACCGTCTGGCAGGCGCTCGGCAACACCCTGATCTACTGCGCCATCGGGCTGCTCGCACTGCCCGTCGCGATCGGCGTCGCGGCGCTCCTGAACCGGCGCGGTCTGCGCGGCGTCCCGGTCTACCGCGCCCTGTACTTCGTCCCGTTCGTCACGCTGCCCGTCGCCGTCGGTCTCGTCTGGAACTGGCTCTACAACGGCGACTACGGGCTGATCAACGAAGTCTTCGAGTGGTTCGGAGCGGACCGCCGCTACTGGGTCTCCGACCCCTCGACCGCGGTGTACGCGATCGGCACCGTCATGGTCTGGTCGACCACCGGCTACTACTTGATCATCTTCATGGCGGGCATCAAGGGCATCCCGCAGGACTACTACGAAGCCGCCGAGCTGGACGGCGCCGGGCCGCTGCGCCGCTTCTTCACGATCACGCTGCCGCTGCTCAGCCCGACGATCTTCTTCGCGTCGATCATCTGCATGATCAACTCACTGCAGACCTTCGACCTGATCTACATCATGATGGCCGAGAAGAACCCGGCGATCGGTGACACCCAGTCCGTGGTGAGCCTCTTCTACAAATGGGCCTTCGTCGAGAACGCCCAGGGCGCCGCCGCCGCGCTCGCCTTCCTGCTCATGCTGATCATCGCGGCGCTGACGATGGTGCAGTTCAGGCTGCAGAAGAGGTGGGTGCACTATGCGTGAGTCCTCGGCAAAGCCCTCCACGGCGGCTTCCGTCGGGCCCTCCGCCGGCCCCCTCACCCGCCGGCGCCTCAACGCGGGTTCGGTCGCCACCCACGCGGCCCTCTCCTTGGGCGCCCTGGTGATGATCTTCCCCTTCCTGTGGCAGCTGCTCACGGCCGCCAAGTCCCTCGCGGAGACGGCGAAGGTGCCGCCGACCTTCCTGCCCGACACCTGGAACTGGTCGAGTTTCGAAGAGGTCTTCAGCGCGCTGCCGTTCAAGGAGATGCTCTTCAACAGCGCCCTCAACACCGTGGGGCGCACGGTCGGACAGCTGGTGTTCTGCTCACTGGCGGCGTACGCCTTCGCCCGCATGCAATTCCGGGGGCGCGACGTCCTGTTCGCGGTCTTCCTGTCCGTCCTCATGGTGCCGAGCTCGCTGCTCGTCCTGCCGCAGTACGACATCATCCAGCGGCTCGGCCTGCTCAACTCGGCACCCGCACTGTTCCTGCCGGGCATGTTCAGCGCGTTCGGGACCTTCATGCTGCGGCAGTTCTTCCTGACGCTCCCCAAGGAGCTGGAGGAAGCCGCACGGATCGACGGCGCGGGTCCGTTCCGCATCTTCTGGTCGATCATGCTGCCGCTGGTGCGGCCCGCGCTCGCGGCTCTCGCCGTCATCACCGCGATGTGGTCGTGGAACGACCTCCTGTGGCCGCTGATCGTCAACACCGACCCGCAGAAGATGCCCATCAGTGCAGGACTGACCTCACTGGAGGGCCAGTTCGAGACCAACTACCCGGTGATGATGGCCGGTTCGCTCATCGCGAGCCTGCCCATGCTCATCGTCTACGTCCTCCTGCAGCGGCACTTCGTGCAGAGTGTCGCGCTGTCCGGCTCCAAGAGCTGACTCCGCTGAGCCACCACATCCCTCACTGGACGAGGAAAGGTATCTCCCTTCATGCGACCGCTTCACATCGGTCTGATCGGCGCGGGTGGCATCGCCCGCGCCCATCTCCCGGGCTGGCTGGAACTGGGTGCGCGTGTCAGCGTCCACACCGTCGACGGCTCGGCGGAGAAGCTTGCCGCCGAGTACGCGGGCCGCGAGGTCACCGCGGTGGCGGACCTCGGCGAACTGCTCGCCGACTGCACGGCCGTCGACATCTGCACCCCCACCCCGACCCACAAGGAACTCGCCCTCGCGGCCGTCGCGGCGGGCCGCCACGTGATCTGCGAGAAGCCCCTCGCGCTGAACACGCGGGACGCCGAGGAGATCTCGGCAGCCGCCGAAGCGGCGGGCGTCCGGCTGCACCCCGCCCATGTCGTACGGTACTTCCCGGCGTACGCGTCGATGCAACAAGCTGTAGAGCAAGGCCAGTTGGGTGACCTCGCGGTGCTGCGCCTCACGCGCGGCGGGGCGCGTCCGCAGTGGGCCTCTTGGTTCGGTGACCCCGCCCTGTCCGGTGGCGTCATCATGGACCTGATGGTGCACGACATCGACATCGCACGCTGGATCGCGGGCGACGTGGTGCGCGTGCACGCGCAGACCCGAGGCGTCGAACACGCCACGGGTGACGCCCGGGCCGAGGTCGTGTCGGCGACCGCCGTCCTCACCCACGCCTCCGGCGTGATCAGCCACATCACCGGACTCTGGGGTCTCCCGGACCAGCAGTTCCGTACGACGTTTCGCGTCGCGGGCGCCGACGGGCTGCTGCGGCACGACTCCACGTCCGTGCCGGGCTACCGGATCACCGCGCAAGGGGTGCGCGCGGCCAACGAGGGCATCCCGTCGAGCCCGATGACCGAGAGTCCCTACCTCTCCGAGCTGCGGGAGTTCGCGGCTTCCTGGGAGGAGGGTGGTCCCGAACCGCGGGTGGGGCCGCGGGACGGGATCGAGGCGGTGCGGATCGCCGAGGCGGCGGTCGAGTCGAGCCGTACGGGCCGGGCGGTAGAGGTAGGGGTTCGGACGGGTGTCAAGGAGGTCACGCGATGAAGGTCGCCGTTCTGTCGTTCGCCCACGTCCATGCGGCCGGGTACCTGCGACTTCTTGCCCGGATGCCGGGTGTCGAGGTGATCGGCAGCGATCCGGACAGCCGGTCGGGCGCGCCCGGTGAGGTGCGGGGGCGCGCGTTCGCCGAGGAGAGGGGGGTCGCTTACGTGGAGACGTACGAGGAGGCCTTCGCCTGGGGCCCCGACGCGGTGATCGTCTGCTCCGAGAACGCGCGGCACCGTCCGCTGGTGGAGCTCGCCGCGTCCCACGGGGTCGACGTCCTGTGCGAAAAGCCGCTGGCCACGACGGTCGAGGACGGGGAGGTGATGCTCGCGGCGTGCCGGGAGGCCGGCGTGCGGCTCGCTGTCGCCTTCCCGGTCCGCTTCAGCCCGGCGTACGCGGCCGTCAAGGCGGCCGTCGCGTCGGGGGACGTGGGCCGGGTCCTGACCGTGTCCGGCGCGAACAACGGCTCCATGCCGAGCTCACGGCGCTGGTTCGCCGACCCGGAACTCGCGGGCGGTGGCGCCCTGATGGACCACACGGTCCACATAGCCGACCTCCTGGACGATCTCTTCGGCGACGCCCGCCCCGTCGACGTGTACGCCCAGACGAACAACCGCATGTACGAGGGCGAGGTCGACGCCGAGACCAGCGGCCTGGTCACCGTGACCTACGACAACGGCTCGGTGGCCACGATCGACTGCAGCTGGTCGCACCCCCGCTCGCACCACTCCTGGGGCGGGCTCGAACTCACCGTGGTCGGCGAGCGGGCGACCCTCGAGATGGATGCCTTCGACCAGTCGGTCCACGGCTACAGCGAACGCCACCGGCAGGGCCTGGAACTGCCCTTCGGCGCCGACCTGGACGAACGGATGCTGCGTGCCTTCCTGTACGGGCCGGACGAGGGCGGCATGGACGTGGCCGACGGCGAGGGCGGGCTGCGCACGCTGAAGATCGTGACGGCGGGCTACGCGTCGGCTCGGAGCGGGGTCCCGGTGGCGGTGGGCTGAGGGGAGCCGCGCCCCGGCAGCCCGGCGGGCGGTTCTCGGCCGGCCTCAGCCGCCGAACAACTGTGTCCAGTACGTGCCCGCCGAGCCGCCGCCCGCGAAACCCACGCCGAGGTGGGTGAAGGAGGGCTTGAGGATGTTGGCCCGGTGGCCGGGACTGTTCATCCAGCCGTCCACCACCTCGGCGGGCGTGCGCTGCCCGCAGGCGATGTTCTCGCCGATCGCGCGGTGCGTGCTGCCCGCGGCGGACGCGCGATGCCAGGGTTCACCGCCGTCGGGCGAGGTGTGGGAGTAGAAGGCCCGGGCCACCATGTCCGCGCTGTGGGCCTGCGCCGCCGCGGTCAGGAGCGGGTCGGGGGAGAGGGGTGGCAGGCGCGCTGCGGTCCGTTCGGCGTTGGTGAGGCGGAGGACCGCCGACGCCCACTCCGCGAGGCCCTGCGTGCTGAAGGGGGTGGCCCACAGCGCCGTCCAGTAGAGGTCGCCCGAGCGCGCGTCGGCGGCGTGGCCCACACCGACGTGCGTGTACGCGCGGCTCCGCACCGTCAGCCGCGACTGCTCGCCGGAGAGGCAGTACTCCACGAAGTCGGCGGGCGAGCGGGGCCCGGAGACCAGATGCTCGCCGATGGCCAGATACGCGTACCCCCCGGAGACGACGCGCTGGTAGAGGGATGTGCCGTCCGGGTGCTCCGAGCCGAGCGTGGACCGTGCCGCCATCCCGGCGGCATGCGCGCTCGCGGCGGCGGTCAGCCGGGCGTCGAGCGAGACGGGAGGAGCGCCCGCCGACGCCCGCGCCGCGTTCACCAGCGGGAGGAATCCATCGGGCGCGGGCGGGGCAGAGGTTGCGGGCAGGCCGGTGCGTGCGGGTGGCCCGGAGGGCGCGGCGGGGCGGTACGGAGGGGCTGCACGCGTGGGCCCGGTCGGCGGCTGCGCGGCTTCGTCCTCCGCCACGTCCACCCCGAAGTCGCGTGCCACCCCGGCGAGCCCGTCCGCATACCCCTGGCCGAGTGCCCGCAGCTTCCACCCCGGGCCGCCGCGGTAGATCTCCGCGAGCAGCAGCACCGTCTCGCGGTCGGGGCGCGGCGGTGTGAAACGCGCCACCAGGCCGCCGGGCCCGTGCACCTGGAGCGCGATGCCGGGCAGCCGTCCCAGAGGCGTGCCCGGCTCGGCGGGGCTCACGGCCACGGTGACGCGGCTCGCACCGGCCCGCAGGCGCCGCCCGTCGACCGTGACCGTGTCGCCCTGGAGCCGGGCGCCGGCCGTGGCGGGCTGGTTGTAGAAGACGAAGTCGCCGTCGCCGGAGACCTTTCCGCTGTCGCCCGTGACGATCACGGACAGGTCGAAGGGGCCGGGCACCCGGAGGGTGACGGCACCGTCGGGCAGCGGCACGTTCCCCCCGGCAACCAGCTCGTTCATGCAAGGACAACGCGAGGACGGAGGTCCTGGGTTCCCGGCACGCGGACCCGGAGCCGGAGGTACCGCCGAAGGGCGGAGGGCGGCTGAGACCGGAGGCGGATCCGCGCGGGAAAAGCCGCGTATTAGCGTGGGGGTCACGGGAAAGCACAATTCACCGACAGGATCCGAGGTGCCCGGCAGATGGCAAGCCGCAGCGAGAGCCGTACCCAGCTCGTCGAGGGACTCATGGAGCGGTTCCCGCAGGTGCCGCGAGAGGCGGTGATCAAGGAGGACCTGCTCAGGGGCGGGATGGCGTTCGACGAGTCCGCGCTCAGCGACAACGAGGGCGGCGAGGTCAAGCCGAAGTCGTACTTCATCTTCTCCTTCGACCACAGCACCCTGCCCGAGCTCGGCGCCGCCGCCCTGCGCCGCCCACCCGAGGAGATCGTCCTCACCGGCGGCCCGTACGACCTGCGCCGCACGGTCGTCTCGGTCCGCGTGAACCCCTCCTCGCCCTACCGTGTGGCCGCGGACGACGACGGCGTGCTCGGCCTCTACCTGGACGGCGTACGGATCTCCGACGTGGGCCTGCCGCCGATGCCGGACTACTACCGGCACACGCTGGAGAACGGTAAGTCCGTGATGGAGGTGGCGCCCACGATCCAGTGGGGCTACCTGATCTATCTGACGGTCTTCCGGGTCTGCCAGTACTTCGGCGCCAAGGAGGAGTGCGGGTACTGCGACATCAACCACAACTGGCGCCAGCAGAAGGCGGCGGGCCGCCCCTACACGGGCGTGAAGCCGATGGACGAGGTCCTCGAAGCCCTCGCCATCATCGACAAGTACGACACCGCGAAGTCCTCCACCGCGTACACGCTGACCGGTGGCGCCATCACCTCGCAGCTCCAGGGCAAGGACGAGGCCGACTTCTACGGGCAGTACGCGAAGGCCATCGAGGAGCGCTTCCCCGGCCGCTGGATCGGCAAGGTCGTCGCGCAGGCGCTGCCCAAGGCGGACGTCCAGCGCTTCCACGACTACGGCGTGCGGATCTACCACCCCAATTACGAGGTGTGGGACCCGTACCTGTTCGAGCGCTACTGCCCCGGCAAGGAGCGCTATGTCGGCCGTGACGAGTGGCACCGCCGCATCCTGGACTCCGCCGACGTCTTCGGGCCGCGCAACGTCATCCCGAACTTCGTGGCGGGCGTGGAGATGGCGGAGCCGTTCGGCTTCAAGACGGTCGGCGAGGCCATCGACTCCACCGTGGAGGGGCTGCAGTACTTCATGTCGCGCGGCATCACGCCCCGCTTCACCACTTGGTGCCCGGAGCCCACGACACCTCTGGGCAAGGCGAACCCGCTGGGCGCGCCGCTGGAGTACCACGTGCGTCTCCTGGAGGCGTACCGCGCGACGATGGAGGCCAACGGCCTCTCCTCGCCTCCTGGTTACGGCCCCGCGGGCCCGGGACGCGCCGTGTTCTCCGTCTCCTCCTTCATGGACAGCCTGGCGCCCGACGAGGCCGCCCCGGAGGACCGCGTGACCGGAAACGTCGTTCCCGAAAAGGCCTAGTTCCCGAGAGGCCTAGTTCCCGGGCGCGCCCAGCGCCGACAGCAGACGTTCGGCCTCCGCCGTCACCGAGGTGAGGGCGGAGGCGGGATCGGGCGAGCGGGCGAGGAGCATGCCCGCCTCGCACAGCGCGCCGAACATCAGCTGGCAGCGCACGTCCAGATCCCCGGCGCCAAAGTGCCCCGCGTCCGCCGCCGTACGCATGCCGTTCGTCAACACCCGCAGCGTGTGCGCGTATTGGATCTCGCGGACGCCCTCCCAGCCGAGGACGGAGGGCGCGTCGAGCAGCACGATGCGCCGGAACCCGGGGTCCAGGCAGTGCTCCAGGAAACGCCGGCAGCCGCGCAGCAGCGCGGACCAGGCGTCGGCCTCCTCGGCCGCGGCGCGCTCCAACTCCGCCGCGATCTCCTCCTGTTCGCGGACGAACACCGCGCGGAAGAGATCCGCCTTGCCCCGGAAATGGTGGTAGGCCGCTCCCTTGGTGACCCCCGCGGCGGCCGCCACGGCGACGATCGAGGTCGTCGCGTACCCGTCCCGGCCGAAGAGGCGTTGCGCCGCTGCTATCAGCTGAGCGGTGGTCGCGTCGGAGCGTTCCGCCTGTGTGCGGCGGGCAGTTGATCGCGCTGAAGGCGCTGACGGAATCACGATCGGCTCCTCTTGACGAACATACTCAGGGTACGTAGGTTCCGCACCAGTTGCATACCTTCGGTATGAAAGCGAGTTGAGCATGACAAAGCCGCTCTTCGCAATCTACGGGGCCTACGGCCACACCGGACGACTCGTGGCCGCCGAACTCCGCGCCAGGGACGCGGAGTTACTCCTGGTCGGCCGCGACACCGAGGCGTTACGGGCGCTGGCCGACGAACTCGACGCAGGGCAGCGCGTGCGGACCCGCACCGCCGCCGTGGACGACGCCACGGCGCTGCGCGAGGTGATGACCGCCGCCGATGTCCTCATCCAGTGCGCGGGCCCCTTCGCGGTCACCGGCGCTCCCGTCGCCGCAGCCGCGGCGGAGGCAGGCTGTCATTACGTCGACCACGCACTCGAACCCCACCACGTGAAAGGCGTCTTCGACGCCGCGCAGGCCGCGGCGCAGCGCACCGGTGCCGTCATGATCCCCGGCCTCAGCTTCTACGGCGGCCTCGGTGACCTCCTGGCGGGAGCGGTGGCGGACGGCATCGCGGGCATCGACCGGATCGTCGTCGCGTACGCGGTGAACGGCTGGCGGCTGACCACCGGCGCCAAGAACACCGCGACCCACCTCTTCGCCGAGACCGAACGCCTCACCTTCGACGACGGCGCCCTGCACGCGGGCTACGTCGAGCCCCGCAACGCCGTCTTCCCCTTCCCGCCCCCGCTCGGCCCGCGCTCCATGATCGCTCCGTTCCCGTCGAGCGAGGTCGTGACGGTGCCGCGCCATGTCCCCGTCCGGGCCGTCGACTTGATGCTCAGCACGAGCGCCTTCGAGGCCGAGGAGGCGTTCGAGAGCGAGCACATCGGCGCCGCGGAACGCGCGGCCACCGACTTCACCGTGGCCGTCCAGGCGATGTGGGAAGGAGGCAGCGCGGCGGGCCAGTTGACGGGCCACGACCTGTGGCGGGCCGGAGCGCTCGCCTCGGTGGAGGGCGCGATGCGGCTCGCGGAGGGAAGGGGCCCGACGAAGACAGGGGTCCTCGCCCCCGGCGAGGCGTTCTCGGCGGAGCCGTTCCTGCGGGATCTGGAGCGCCAGGGCGCGTTCACGCTCACGCTGCGACGAGGGGAGAGGTGAGCGGCGGGATGACACAGACACCGCAGTCACCACAGACGTCATCGACGACGAACGAGCCGGTCCTTGTCACCGGGGCCGCGGGTGGGCAGCAGGGTTCCACCGGCCGCCACGTCGTGCGGCTGCTGCTCGACCGCGGCCAGGCGGTACGTGCCTTCGTGCGCACCGACGACGACCGAGCCGCCGCGCTGCGGGCGATGGGCGCCGAAGTGGTCGTCGGGGATCTGCGCGAGATCACGGACGTGCTCGCCGCAATGCGGGGCGTGCGCCGGGCCTTCTTCACCTATCCGGTCACCGACGGACTGCTGGAGGCGGCCGGCGCCTTCGCGGCCGCGGCCCGGCGGGAGGGCCTCGAACGCGTCGTCGAGGTGTCGCAGCTGGCGGCGGCCCCGGACGCGGGAACGCCACGGATGCGGCAGCACTGGGTCGCGGAGGAGGTCTTCGACCGGGCGATGATCGGGGCGGTGCACCTGCGCGCCGGGGTCTTCTTCGAGAACCTGGACTTCCTGGTGCGCGCGGGCAGTGGTCACGAGCTCGCGATGCCGCTGGGCCCCCTGGACACGGTGCTTCCGCTGATCGCGGGGGAGGACGTGGCGCGGGTCGGCGCGGGGCTCCTCGCGGATCCGATGCCGGACTGCCCGGATCCTGTGGTGCTGCTCACCGGTCAGATCCTGAGTGTGGGGGAGGCCGTGGAGGCCTTCGGCGGCGGCCTGAAGTATGTGGACGTGCCACCGGAGGAGTGGCGTGAGCGGGCGATGTCCCTGTACGGGGACACGCATGCGGTGGCCCACCTGGACAAACTGTGGGAACTGTTCCGCCTGATCGGCTCGCACCACGAGCTGTACGAGGTGACGCCGTCGATCGAACGGTTCGCGGGGAGGGCGCCGGGGACGTTGGCGGAATTCGTGCGGCGGTCGAGCCCGTCCGGCGTTTGAGTCACAGCCGGGAAGGATGGGGGTTGGCGAATGATCGATCAAACGGAATGATCGATCAAACGGCAACCCCGTCCACCCGCACCTCCGGAGGATCACGTGCAACACCACCCCGTCACGGTAGTGACCGGCGGCAGCCGCGGCATCGGCGCGGCCATCGCCACCCGCCTCGCCGCGGACGGCCACCACATCGCCCTCGGCTACCACTCCGACGCCGACGCCGCCGAGAAGGTGGCCGCCGAAGTCCGCGCGACGGGCACCCGCGCCCTCGCCGTCCGGATGGACACCGCCGAGGAGGCGGACGTCGACCGCCTCTTCGAGACCGCGGCCAGGGAACTCGGCCCGGTCACGGGGCTCGTGAACAACGCCGGGATCGGCGCCCCGGTGGGCCCCCTCGCGGAGGCCGACGTCGCCGCCGTGCGCCGCGCGCTCGACGTGAACGTGCTCGGCTACCTGCTCTGCGCGCGCCGCGCGATCCGCGACATGAAGCGGACCGGCGCCGGCGGCGGCATCGTGAACATCTCCTCCGCTGCGGCGACCCTCGGCGCCCCGGGCGAGTACGTCCACTACGCCGCAGCCAAGGGAGCCGTGGACACGATGACCGTCGGCCTGTCCAAGGAGGTCGCGGCGGACGGCATCCGCGTCAACGCGGTCGCACCTGGCGTGATCTGGACCGAGTTCCACGCGGACCCGGAGCGTCCGGCGAAGCTCGCCGCGGACATCCCCCTGGGACGCCCGGGCCGCCCCGAGGAGATCGCGGCGGCCGTCGCATGGCTGCTCTCGGCCGAGGCGTCCTACGCGACCGGAACGATCCTGCGGGTCGCCGGCGGAAGGTGAGCCACCCGGGTGCGGCGGACACGTGCGCCGGGCCGGCGCACGTGTCCGCCGCGGTCCCTAGGCTTGGCGCATGATCACCGAATCAGCCCGCATCGCACCGGACGTCGTCATGCGCCCCGCCAGGCTCGAGGACGCCGAAGGTCTCGCGCACGCCCGGCTGCGCAGCCGCGCGCATCTGGAGCCGTGGGAACCCAGCAGACCCGAGGACTACTTCACCCGGCAGGCACAGGCGGCCAGGCTCCGCGCTCAGCTGGAAGAATGCCGGGCCGGGCGGACGGCCCCCTGGGTGCTCGACCGCGACGGGGACATCGTCGGCTCGGTCACCCTGTCCACCATCGTCCTCGGCCCGCTCCGCAGCGGGAGTCTCGGCTACTGGATCGACGTGGACCACACCGGCCGCGGCCTCGCCACCGCCGCCGTGCGGCAAGCCTGCGCCGCCGCGGACACCGAGCTCGGCCTGCATCGCGTCGAAGCGGGCACGCTTCTCGACAACGTGCCCTCGCAGCGTGTCCTCACCAAGTGCGGCTTCGAGGAATTCGGTGTCGCGCCGGAGTTCCTGCACATCAACGGCGCCTGGCGCGACCACCGGCTCTTCCAGCGGATCCTCAACGACCGCACCCCCTGAGACGATCCCAGGGGGCGGGGCCGTCAGGGGACCGCTCAGACGATGTCCTCCGCGATCTCGGCCTGCTCCCGCTCCGACCCGTACGCGGACGGCGTGCTGTAGGAGCGCCGCGCCACGAACCACCACACCGTGGCGAGGGTCAGCACCGCGACCAGCGCGATCGACGCGTAGTTCATCGAGTCGACCGTCACCGGCGAGACCTGCGGCAGGCAGAACAGCACGGTCACGAACGCCACCCAGACCACCGCTATCCAGCCGATGGGCTTGCTCCAGCGCCCCAGGTTCCACGGGCCCTTCTCGAAGCGGTCGCCCGCTCGCAGGCGCAGGTAGATCGGGATGGCGTACGCGGGCGTGATGCCGATGACGTTGATGGCGGTGACGGCCGTGTACGCGGTCGTCGAGTACAGCGACGGCAGGGCGATGACCGCGGCCAGGCCGACCGAGAGCCACACCGCGGGCACCGGGACCTGGGTGCGGGAGCTGACCTTGCGCCACACCTTCGAGCCGGGCAGCGCGTTGTCGCGGCTGAACGCGAACACCATCCTGCTGGCCGCCGCCGTCTCGGCGTTGCCGCAGAACAGCTGCGCCACGATCACGATGAGCAGCAGGGCCGTCGCGCCGGACTCGCCGATGGCGTCGATCATGATCTGGGCCGGCGGCACCCCGGTCTCGGTCTTCTGGGTGCCCGCGTAGTCCTGGATCGCGAACGTGAGACCGGCAAGGAGCACGAAACCGGCTATCCAGGACGCCCAGATGGCACGCACGATGCCGCGCGCGGCGGTCACCGAGGCGTTCGAGGTCTCCTCCGACAGGTGGGCGGAGGCGTCGTACCCGCAGAAGGTGTACTGCGCCAGGAGCAGACCGATCGCCGTGACGTAGAGCGGGTTGTCCCACCCGGTGTCGTTGACGAACTCACCGAAGACGAACCCGGGCGACTGGTGGTGGTCGGGCACGATCGCGAGGACGCCCACGATCACGGCGACACCGGCCACGTGCCACCACACGCTGATCGAGTTGAGCAGACTGACCAGACGTACGTTGAAGAGGTTGAGGACGGCGTGCAGGAGCAGGATGCACAGGAAGATCAGGAAGGTCTTCTCCGGCGTCGGCGTGAAGCCGAACTTCAGGTTCAGGAAGGCCCCGGAGAAGAGCGCGGCGCCGTAGTCGATGCCCGCGATCGCGCCGAGCAGGCCGAGCAGGTTCAGCCAGCCCGTGTACCAGCCCCAACGTCGGCCGCCGAGCCGGTCGGCCATGTAGTAGAGGGCACCCGAGGTCGGGTACGCGCTGGTGACCTCGGCGAGCGCCAGGCCCACGAAGAGCACGAAGAGGCCGACGCCTGCCCAGCCCCAGAGCATCACGGCCGGGCCGCCGGTGCCGAGCCCGAAGCCGTACAGGGTCATGCAGCCGGAGAGGATGGAGATGACGGAGAAGCTGATGGCGAAGTTGCCGAAGCCGCCCATCCGCCGTGCAAGGACCGGCTGATAGCCGAGCTCCCTGAGCCTTTGTTCCTCGTCGTGCAGTGGGGCCGCGGTCGATTCGGGGCTCGACCAGGTGGTGCGGGACACGGATGTACCTCCGTCGGGGAGCGGTGGACCGGGGAGCTGGTGGTGCTGATTGCGATGGATCGTGCCGAGGAGGGTGCTCAGCCCGGATCCCGTACGGCGCTCAGACAGCGCGTACGTGCCTGCGTGAACGCCTCGGCGGCCGCGTCGGCGTCACCGGGCGAGCGGGTGCGGTACGTCCATGGCGCCACGGTGTAGAAGGGGTCGAGGACCTCGAACACCCGGTACGCGTCGGCGAATTGATGCGCGCCCCATAACGCGTGGGCGACGTGGTTGAGGTCGAGCAGCGAGGTCGCCGCGGGCCGCGTGTGCTCGAACCACAGGTGCAGCGCGCGCAGGGCGGAGCGGGTCGCGTCCTCCCCGATCCAGTGCAGATCCAGGGCGTGTTCGGCGCCGCCGTCCTTGCGGTAGCGCTCGACGCGCACATACAGGGGCAGGACGTGCAGGGCGGAGCCCGGGGGCGCCGAACCGGACGCCCAGTGAGCGAAGTTGACCGCTTCGGTGAGCGGGCCTCCGGGGCGTCGCGTGTACGCGAACTGCAGCATCCGGTGGTAGGCCTCGCGGTTCCCGGGGTCTCGCTTGTCGGCCTCGGCGAGGAGATGCCAGGGGCCGGGGAAGAGCATCGGCTCGGGGGCGGGCACCCGGTGCTCGTCCCAGCGCTGCCCCTTGTCGAGCTGGGCGAGAGCGAGCAGGCAGACCCACGGCACGGGGTCCTCGGGGGAGGCGTCGATGGCGGCTCCGCAGGCCGCTGCCGCCTCGCGCCACAGTTCGTTGGTGTGGCGGTGTCCGGCGCGATGGGCCCGCAGGGTCCGCTCGACCAGGACCCTGGTGTGCAGCACGGATGCCGCCGCACTGTGCGGTTCCTCGGCCCGCCAGGCCCTGACCACGTCGGAACCGGCGACGGCGGCGGCGAGGATCTGGGTGCGCTGCGTCCAGAGGCCCCAGTCGGGGGTCGAGTCGAGCAGGTTGCGCGTCGACACCCAGCGACCTGTCTTGAGGTCCTGGAGGACGGCGCGCAACTGTTCGTCGTGGCCCGCCGGGTGGTACACGGGGCGGCCTGACGGAGTGGGCATGAATCCTCTGTGGGGGCAGAGAGGGGCGGGCAAGGACCGAACTGGCGTGTGGCGAAGTGATGTTGTTTGTTCGGCGGTCAGTGTAGATCTGTAACTTCCGTTTACAGGACGGTTCGTGGATCTTTTGGGATCGAGTTGGGATCAACTCGGCGCGCCGGTTGGCAATGTGAGGAAAGGTCAGTCGGAGTCCGGTCGGCGAAGGGGGCCCTTGACGCCTTCCTGGGCGCTGTAGCAGGCTTCCGCGGTGATCACCAACGGCGGAGGACCGCGCGGCGAGGCTGTCCTCGCCATCGACCAGGGCACGTCCGGCACGAAGGCTCTCGTCCTTAGCCCGGAGCGCGGGGTGATCGGTTCCGGTGCCGCGCCCGTACGCCCGCGCCACCTCCCCGGCGGCCGGGTGGAGGTAGATCCGGCCGCGCTTCTCGCCTCGGTCGTCGACGCCGGACGCCGCGCCCTGACGGACGCCGGGGAGTCGGTCGCCGCCGTCGGCCTCGCCAACCAGGGCGAGACGGTGCTCGCGTGGGACCCCGCGTCCGGCCGCCCGCTGACCGAGGCGATCGTCTGGCAGGACCGCCGCGCGGAACCGCTCTGCACCGAACTCGCTCCATACGCCGCTGAGTTGAAGCACCTCACCGGGCTCCCTCTCGACCCCTACTTCGCCGCGCCGAAAATGGCATGGATACGCCGTCACCTCACTCGGGAGGGCGTCGTCACCACCAGCGACGCCTGGCTGATCCACCGGCTCACCGGCGAGTTCGTCACCGACGCGGCGACCGCCGGACGCACCCAGCTCCTCGATCTGGACGACGCCACGTGGGCGCCACGCGCCCTGGACGTCTTCGGTCTCGCCGACGAGCGGCTGCCCCGGGTCGTCGACGCGGCGGGCCCGGTCGGCACCACGAAGGCCTTCGGCCCCGAACTCCCGCTGACCGGCCTCCTCGTCGACCAGCAGGCCGCGCTGCTCGCCCAGGACGTGACCGAGCCAGGCACCGCCAAGTGCACCTACGGCACCGGCGCGTTCCTCCTCGCCCAGACCGGCACCCGCCCGCGCCGCGGCGACTCCGGCCTGGTCAGCTGTCTCGCCTGGCGCCTCGCGGGGGAGAGCAGCTACTGCCTCGACGGGCAGGTCTACACGGCCGCGTCCGCCGTCCGCTGGCTCACGGACCTCGGCGTGATCGAGGGGGCGGCGGACCTCGACCTGGTCGGCTCGTCGGTGGCGGACGCGGGCGGCGTCACCTTCGTGCCCGCGCTCGCCGGACTCGCGGCGCCCTGGTGGCGCGGCGACCTGCGCGGTTCGATCACCGGGCTCGGCCTCGACACGGCCCCCGGCCATCTGGTCCGCGCCCTGTGCGAGGGCATCGCGGCCCAGGTGGTCTCCCTCGCCGACGCCGTGGCCGCCGACCTGGGCGAGCCCCTGACGAGCCTGCGCGTCGACGGCGGCCTGACGCGCTCGGCCCTCCTGATGCAGACCCAGGCCGACCTCCTGCAACTCCCCGTGGAGGTATCGGCGTTGCCCGATGTCACCGCCCTCGGCGTGGGGGCCGTCGCCCGCATGGGCCTCGATCCGAAGCTCACGGTCCGGGACGCCGTCCCCCGCTGGCAGCCCGCCGCCGTGTACGAGCCGAAGATCGACGCCACGCGGGCCGCCGAGCGCCTCGGGGGGTTCCGTTCGGCGGTCGACGCCCTGCTCGACCGCGCGCCCGCCCCCTCGTCGTGAGCGTCACCACCAAGGGCCCACTGCCGACGGAGCCCTACGACGTGACCGTCGTCGGCGCCGGGGTGGTCGGCTCGGCCATCGCCAGGGAGCTCGCCCGGCACCACCGCCTCCGCGTCGCCCTGGTGGAAGCCTCCGGCGACGTGGGCGACGGCACGTCGAAGGCCAACACCGCGATCCTGCACACCGGCTTCGACGCCGTGCCCGGCTCCCTGGAGGCCTGCCTCGTACGCGAGGGCAGCCGCCTGCTGGCCGCGTACGCAGCCGAATCGGGCATTCCCGTCGAACCCGTCGGCGCGCTGCTCATCGCCTGGGACGAAGAACAACTCGCCGCGCTGCCGGGCCTGTTGCACAAGGCGACACGCAACGGCTACGACGCGGCCCGCATCATCGGCGCCGACGAGGTCAGGTCCCGCGAACCGAACCTGGGTGAGGGCGTGTTGGGGGCACTCGACGTCCCGGGTGAGTCCATCATCTGCCCTTGGACGACGACACTCGCGTACGCCACCCAAGCCGTGCGCGGAGGCGTGGACCTGCATCTCAACTGCGAAGTGGAGAAGGCTGGTCCACCACGCTCGGCGGACGGCGACCCCATCTGCCATGAACTGACCACGTCGCGCGGTGTCGTGCGCACCCGCTACCTCATCAACGCCGCGGGCCTGCGCGCCGACACGCTCGACCGGCGGCTGCTCGGCCGCCGCGAGTTCACCGTGACCCCGCGCCGCGGCCAGCTCATCGTCTTCGACAAGCTCGCCCGGGACCTGGTCAGCCATATCCTGCTGCCGGTGCCGACGGCACTCGGCAAGGGCGTCCTCGTGGCGCCGACCGTGTACGGGAACGTCCTTCTCGGCCCCACCGCCGAGGAGTTGGACGACAAGAGGGCCACGGGCACGACCGAGGACGCTCTCACCGGACTGCGCGCCAAGGGCCGACGCATCCTGCCCGCGCTCCTGGACGAGGAGGTCACCACGGTCTACGCGGGGCTGCGGGCGGCCACCGAGTATGACGACTACCAGATCCACGCCTCGCCGAAGGAGCGCTGCATCACCGTCGGCGGCATCCGGTCCACGGGCCTCACCGCGTCGATGGCGATCGCGGAGTACGTCGTGGGCCTGCTCGCCGAGACCGCGGGCCCCGACCCCGGCCTCGACCTGACGGCTCCCGAGGACCTGGATCCGGTGCGCATGCCGAACCTGGGAGAGGCCTTCCCCCGCCCCTACCAGCGCGCCGACCTCATCGCGACCGACCCCGCGTACGGCAGCATCGTCTGCCACTGCGAGCGCGTGACCCGCGGGGAGATCAGGGACGCCCTCATCAGCACCGTGCCGCCCGGATCACTGGACGGCCTGCGGCGGCGGACACGTGCGCGGGGCGGACGTTGCCAGGGGTTCTACTGCGGGGCCGCCGTGCGTGAACTCTTCGACGGCTGGGGCGAGTCAGGAGCGGCCCGATGAGGCGGCAGCGGAGCGTGGACGTACTCGTCGTGGGCGCGGGCCCCGCGGGACTCGCCGCGGCCGCGCGCCTCGCCGCTTCGGGCGCGGGCACGGTGGAGGTCCTGGAGCGGGAGGCGCGGGCCGGCGGGGTGCCGCGCCACTGCCACCACGGCGGGTTCGGGCGGTGGGGAGTGACGGGGCCGCAGTACGCGGAGGGCCTCGTCGAGGCCGCGCTGGGCGCCGGAGCGACGGTACGGACCGGCGTGAGCGCCACCGCCTTGGCCGGGCCGCCGGCCGTGGACACGACCGGGCCGCACGGCCTGGAGCGGATCACCGCGCGTGCCGTGGTCCTCGCCACGGGCGCGCGGGAGAGGCCGCGGCCGGCGCGGCTCGTGCCGGGGACGCGCCCGGCGGGGGTCTTCACCACGGGAGAGCTGCAGCAGGCGGTCCACATCTACCGGCAGGAGATCGGGACCCGCGCGGTCGTCGTCGGGGCGGAGCCGGTGAGCTACGCGGCGCTGTCCGCCCTGCGGCGCGCGGGCGTGGAGGTCGCCGCGCTCGTCACGGAGGAGGCGCGGGCCCAGGTGGGCCGGGGCCGGGCGGCGGCTGCCCGGCTCGGCGTCCCCTCGGTGCCGCTGCTGACCGGAGCGGTGGTGGCCGAACTCCTGGGCCACGGGCGGCTGTCGGGAGTGCGGCTGCGACGGCACGACGGACGGGAGCGGGTGCTCGCCTGCGACACGGTGGTGTTCACCGGGGACTTCGTCCCCGACCACGAGCTGGCGCGGCGCGGAGGCGTGCTCCTCGACCCCGGGACGCGGGGCCCGGCGGTGGACGCCTCGTTCCGCACCGCGTCGCCAGGGGTCTTCGCGGTGGGCAGCGGGGTGCACGCGGTGGAACCGGCGCGGGTGGCCGCGGGGGAGGGGGCGCGGGTCGCGGGTGCTGTGCGGAGGCATCTCGGGGGTGCGAGATGGCCTGCCGACGCGCTGCCGCTCTTGGTCGGGGCCCCACTGCGATGGGTGGCGCCCAACCGGCTCGTGCCGGGCGCTTCCGGGGGACGCTTCGTCCTGCGGACGGCGGAGGCCTTGGTCCGGCCCGTGCTGGTGGTGACGCAGGGTGGGCGGTGCTTGTACCGGGACAGGACGCGGCGGACGGTCCTGCCCAACCAGGGGTTGTACCTCTCGGGGAGCTGGGCCTGGAAGGTGCGGGCGGACGGTGGAGAGGTGCGGGTGGGCCTCGGGTAGCGGGGCGTGGTCGAACGCCGGAGGGGCTGAGTCGCGTCGAACGCCGGAGGGGGGGGCTGAGTCGTTCAGCCCCTCCGGCGTTTGTGGTGCGGCGGGTTTTCCGGACCCTCGGCGTTTGTGGACCGGCGGGATCATTCGGACCCTCCGGTGTTTGTGGAGCGGCGGGACCATTCAGGCCCTCGGCGCTTGCGGAGCGGCTGCATCGCTCAGACCCTCGGCGCTTGCGGAGCCGGGGCCCGGGGGCGGCACCCGGTTTCAGGAGGGGGCGGGACCGGGGAAGGAAAACCGCCCTTCCCCCAGCCGCCACCTCCCCGTACACTCCAAAACTAGCAGTGCTAATTAACGTCACGCGTCCCGCGCGAACCCGCATGGACCCGCGACGATGACCGCAAACGATCCGGAGCCGTATCGTGCGCCCAGTCCACTTCGCCGCAGCCCGCCGCACCCCCGTCGGCAAGCTCCGCGGCACCCTCTCCTCCGTCCGCCCGGACGACCTCGCCGCCACCGTCGTACGCGGCCTCCTCGCCGGCACACCCCAGCTGGACCCCGCCCGGATCGACGACATCTACTGGGGCGCCGCCAACCAGGCGGGCGAGGACAACCGCAACGTCGCCCGCATGGCCGCCCTCCTCGCCGGTCTGCCGGACTCCGTGCCCGGCGCCACCGTGAACCGCCTCTGCGCCTCCGGCATGGAAGCCGTCACCGCCGCCGCCCGCACCATCGCCTCCGGTGAGGCCGACATCGTCCTCGCGGGTGGCTCCGAGTCGATGAGCCGCGCCCCCTTCGTGCTGCCCCGCCCCGACGAAGCGCTGCCGCACAAGATGGAGACCGCCGACACCCGCCTGGGGTGGCGCCTGGTCAACCCCGCCATGAAGGACCTGCACGGCGTCCTCGCCATGGGAGAGACCGCCGAGGAAGTCGCGGAACGCCACGGCATCACCCGCGAACGCCAGGACACCTTCGCCCTCCGCAGCCACCAGCGCGCCGCCGAGGCCCGCAAGAACGGCCACTTCGACGACGAGATCCTCCCCGTCACGCTGCCCGACGGCACCCGCGTCGAGCGCGACGAATGCATCCGTGAGGACACCTCGTACGAGAAGCTCAGCGGCCTGCGTCCCGTCTTCCGCAAGGGCGGCACCGTCACCGCGGGCAACGCGTCGCCGATGAACGACGGCGCGGCAGGACTTCTCCTCGTCAGCGAGGAAGCCCTGAACGACCTCGGGCTCCAATCCCTCGGGCGGTACGTCGCGGGTGCCTCCGCCGGTGTGCATCCGGACGTCATGGGCATCGGGCCCGTACCCGCCACCCAAAAGGCACTCACCCGCGTCGGCTGGTCCGTCGGCGACCTCCAGGAGGCCGAGTTCAACGAGGCGTTCGCGGCCCAGGCACTCGCCTGCGTCGACGCCCTGGGCATCGACCCGGAGCTGGTGAACCCGGCCGGCGGCGCCATCGCCATCGGCCACCCCCTCGGCTGCTCCGGCGCCCGCATCCTGACCACGCTGCTGCACCGCATGCGCCGCACCGGCGCGGCCCGCGGTCTCGCCACGATGTGCGTGGGCGTCGGCCAGGGCAGCGCGCTGCTCGTCGAGCGCGGCTGAGCTTTCCGACCGCCGACGCCTCGCCGCCCGGCCTCTTTGTCACCCGTACCTCTTTGTCACCCGTACCTCTTTGTCACCCGAGCCTCCGCGTCACCCGTACCCCCGCGTCACCCTTCCCCCGCCGCATGGAAACGGAGCACCACCCATGGCCACGCTGTCCCTCGCCGCGATCCTCGCCGAGCCCGCCCGACGCCGGCCGGACCGCACCGCTCTCGTCGAGGGTGAACTGCGTTTCACCTTCGGCGAGTTGTGGGAGCAGGCCCGTACGCAGGCCGCGGCCCTCGTGGGGCTCGGGGTGCGGCCGGGGGACAGGGTCGCTCTGATGGCGCCCAACACCGCGGAGTTCCCCCGTGCCTACTACGCGATCCTCGCCGCGGGCGGCGTCGTCGTCCCCGTACACCTCCTGCTCTCCGCGGAGGAGGTCGAGCACGTCCTGCGGGACAGCGGCGCCACCCTGCTCCTTTGTCACCCGGCGCAGGCCGAGACGGGCAAGACCGCTGCCGCCGCCACCGGCGTACGCATGCTGACCCTGGGTGAGGGCGGCGAACTGGAGACCTTGGCGGGCGCGGCCGAGCCGCTCCCCAGTTACGTCACGCGGGACGCCGACGACCCCGCCGTCGTCTTCTACACCAGCGGCACCACGGGAGTCCCCAAGGGCGCCGTGCTCAGCCACTTCAACCTGGTGATGAACGCGACCGTCTGCGCCTTCGACGCCCATGACGTGCGCGACGACGACATCGCGCTCGGCGCGCTCCCGCTCTTCCACGCGTTCGGCCAGAGCGTCTCCATGAACGCGACCTGGCGCGCGGGCGCGACGCTCGTCCTGCTGCCGCGCTTCGACGCCGCGCGGGCGATCGAACTGATGGCGGCGGAGGGCGTCAACACCTTCCACGGCGTGCCGACGATGTACGTGAACCTCGTGGCCGCCGCTGCCGCCGCCCCCGAAATGCCCCCGCTGCGGCTCGCGGTCTCCGGCGGGGCCTCGCTGCCCGTGGCCGTGCTCGAACGCTTCGAGGAGGCCTTCGGGGTACCGGTCTACGAGGGGTACGGCCTCTCCGAGACCTCACCCACCGCCTCCGTGAACCAGCCCGTCTTCGGTACCAAGGCGGGCAGCATCGGCCACCCGCTGTGGGGCGTCGACGTGGAGATCGCCCGGGCCGACGTCGAGGGGCGGATCGAACTGCTGCCGACGGGCGAGCTGGGCGAGGTCGTGGTCCGTGGCCACAACGTCTTCTCCGGCTACCTGGGGCGCCCGGAGGCGACCGCCGAGGCCGTCGTCGACGGCTGGTTCCGCACCGGTGACCTCGGAACCAAGGACGCCGACGGGTTCCTGGCGATCGTCGACCGCAAGAAGGACGTCATCATCCGCGGCGGCTTCAACGTCTACCCGCGCGAGGTCGAAGAGGTGCTGATGCGCCACCCGGACGTCGCGCACGTCGCCGTGATCGGTCTGCCCGACGAGGTGCACGGCGAGGAGATCTGCGCCGTCGTCGTCGCGGCGCCGGGCGCGGCCCCTGACGCCGCGGGCATCACCGAGTGGTCCAAGGAGCACCTCGGCCGCCACAAGTACCCGCGCCGCGTCGAGTTCACCGGCGAACTGCCGCTCGGCCCCAGCATGAAGGTCCTCAAGCGGGAGCTGCGGGTGACCTACAGCGGGTCCTAGGCCGGGTTGGTACCTACAGCGGGCCCTTGGCCCGGTCGTCCCAGGATGTGGCCGTCGGGCACGGCACGCAGATAGTTGGGTCTAGCATTTGTTTTCGGCATGGACATATCTATCTGGGAATTCGCCGCGCTCGCCGCGGCCGCGGTGCTCGTGGGCTTCTCGAAGACCGCCGTCAGCGGAGCCAACACGGTCAGCCTCGCCGTCTTCGCGGCGGTCCTGCCGGCGCGCGAGTCGACCGGGGTCCTGCTGCCCATCCTCATCGCGGGCGACGTCCTGGCCGTCCTCACCTACCGCAGGCATGCCCATTGGCCCACCCTGTGGCGGCTGTTCCCCGCCGTCGCGGGCGGCGTGGTGGTGGGCACCGTCTTCCTGATGTGGGCCGACGACGCCGTGGTGCGTACGTCGATCGGGGCGATCCTGCTGATGATGGCGGCGGTCACGCTGTGGCGGCGCCGGACGCCCGCGGGGGAGTCGGAGGGGACCGTGAGGCGGGAACCGGACGAGAAGAAGCCCTCGCGCCGCTCCCGCCTCACGGCCCCCTCCTACGGCGTGCTCGGCGGCTTCACCACCATGGTCGCCAACGCGGGCGGCCCGGTCATGTCGATGTATCTGCTTTCCGCGGGCTTCCAGAAGCTCAGCTTCCTGGGGACGTCGGCGTGGTTCTTCCTCATCGTCAACACCTCCAAGGTGCCGTTCAGCGCGGGCCTCGGCCTCATCGACGCGCACTCGCTGCTGCTCGACGCGGCACTCGTGCTCTTCGTCATCCCGGGCGCCCTCATCGGCAAGGCCGCCGTGCACCGCATCAACCAGCGTCTCTTCGAGCAACTGGTGATCGGGGCCACGGTGCTCGGCGGCCTCCAACTGCTGCTGCGCTGAACCGCCCGAGTCCCGCCGCGCGGTGCCGCGTAGCCTCGGGGCCATGCATGTGCTCGTCCTCGGCGGAACCACCGAAGCCCGTCGCCTCGCCGCCGACCTCGCCGCTCGCCCCGGCGTCCGCGTGACCACCTCGCTCGCGGGGCGCGTCGCCCGCCCGGCCGCGCTCGAAGGTGACGTACGCATCGGGGGGTTCGGCGGCGTGGAGGGCCTGGCCGCCTGGCTGCGGGAGCAGGATGTGGACGCAGTCGTGGACGCTACCCATCCCTTCGCCGCCACCATCAGCGAGCACGCGGTCCTGGCCGCGGCGGTCACCGGTATCCCGTCCGTCATGCTGCGCAGGCCGGGCTGGCGCCCGGAGCCGGGGGACCGCTGGCACGACGCCGCCTCACTCGCCGACGCGGCCGCGCTGCTGCCCGCGCTCGGCCGCCGCGTCTTTTTGACCACGGGCCGCCTCGGCCTCGCTGCCTTCGCGGACTCACCCGCGGCGCCGTACCTGGCTCAACTCCACTTCCTCGTACGCTCCGTGGAACCGCCGGAGCTGCCGCTGCCCCGCCACGCCGAGGTGCTTCTCGACCGAGGGCCCTACACGGTCGAGGGCGAGACCGCGCTGCTGCGCGAGCACCGTATCGACGTCCTGGTGACCAAGGACAGCGGTGGCGCGGCCACCGCCGCCAAACTCACCGCCGCCCGCGCGCTGTCGGTGCCCGTGGTGATCGTCCGGCGTCCGCCGCCACCGGAGGGTGCGACGGTGCTGCCGGACGAGGAGAGCGTCCTGTCCCACCTGGGGCTCGGACCCGTGCCTGGCGTGGGCCCCGATACCGGCCCCTAGCCCAGTGTCGGCCCCAGCCCCGGCCGCCCGGGCCCGGCGTCGATCAGGCCCTGCCTGAAGAGACCGAAACCGGCTTCCTTTTCCTGGCCTCGGGTGCAAGACCGTGCTCCAGGTCCTCCACGAGCAGCCGTTTCGCGATCGCGTCGACCGCCTTGACGAGGTCCTGGTCGGCGGGACGACCGCTGTCCCTCTCCACCTGCTCGCCCAGCCACCCGGCCCACGCCTTGCCGATCACGTCGGCCTCGCGTTCCCCCGCGGGGGTGTGCGAGAAGAGCATGCCGGCGCGGGTGAGGAAGCCTTCCTCGACCATGCGGTCGAACACCGGCACCAGGACTTCGGGCGGCAGCTGCCGCCGGGCGGCGATCAGGCTCAGATTGGCGTGACCGACCATCCGGTCGAAGAGCGCGACCTGCATCACGGCCCACGCACCGGCGATGTCGAGCCGGGTGTCGGACTCGCGGATGACACGACGAGCGGTGTCCATGCCGGTGTTGCGGATGATGTTGCCCACCGCCAGTTCGAGCACCCGGTCCGGGCTGCCGCCCGAGGTCGGCGACGCGAAGCCCTCGCCCATGTCCGAGGAACTCATCCGCGCGCTGTCCCGCAGCTGCACCTGCTTGAGGAAGAGGGCCACCAGGAACCCGAGCAGCGCCACGGGCACCGTCCACAGGAACACGGTGTGCAACGTGTCGGCGTACGCCTTGATGATGGGCGCCGCCGCCTCCGGGGGAAGGCCGTGCAGCCCCGCCGGACTCTGCGCGGCCTTGGCCACCACGGCGGGATCGGCGGACCCGGCCTTCGCCGCCGCCGCGACACCGTCCTCCAGGTTCGGCTTCAGCGTGTTGGCGTAGATGGTGCCGAACACGGCGGTGCCGAAGGAACTGCCGAGCGTACGGAAGAAGGTGACCCCGGAGGTCGCCGTACCCAGATCCGAGTAGACGACGGTGTTCTGCACGGCGATCGTCAGGACCTGCATGCAGAGTCCGATGCCGGCGCCCAGGACGAACATGTACAGCGACTCGAGCCAGGTGCTCGTCTCGTTGTCCATCAGCGAGAGCAGATAGAGCCCGAGCGCCATGACCAGCGCACCCACGATGGGGAAAATGCGGTACTTTCCGGTCTTGCTCACCACGTTGCCGCTGAAGATGGACGCGATGAGCAGCCCGATCACCATGGGCAGTGTCCGCACACCCGAGATGGTCGCCGAGTCGCCGTCCACGTACTGCAGATAGGTCGGCAGGAAGGTCATCGCGCCCAGCATCGCGAAGCCGACGATGAAGCTGAGGATCGAGCAGACCGTGAAGACGGGGTTGGCGAAGAGCCGCATCGGCAGCATCGGTTCGGCGGCCCGCGTCTCGACCACGCAGAACAGCGCGAGCGCGACCGCGCCGCCCACGAACAACGCGATGATGGTGCCCGAACCCCACGCGTACTGATTGCCGCCCCAACTCGTCGCCAGGATCAGTGCGCTGGCGCCGATCGCGACGAACGCGATGCCGAGATAGTCGATGACGGGCCGCACCGCCGACTTCACGACGGGAATCGTGCGGGCCGCGGCGATGACCACGACGATCGCGATCGGCACGTTGACGTAGAAGGCCCAGCGCCAGGTCAGATGGTCGGTGAAGAGCCCGCCGAGCAATGGCCCGATGACGGTGGACACCCCGAAGACGGCACCGATCGCACCCTGGTACTTGCCGCGCTCGCGCAGCGGGATGACGTCGGCGATCAACGCCATCGACGTCACCATGAGACCGCCCGCGCCGATGCCCTGCAAGGCACGCCAGGCGATGAGCAGCGTCATGTTCGTCGACAGGCCGCACAGGAACGAGCCGGTGATGAAGATGATCGCCGAGACCTGAAAGACGATCTTCCGCCCGAACAGGTCGCCGAACTTGCCGACGAGCACGGTGGCCACGGTCTCGGCGAGCAGATACGACGTCACGACCCACGACATGTGCTCGGCGCCGCCCAGATCCGCCACGATCGTGGGCAGCGCGGTGCCCACGATGGTCTGGTCGAGCGCGGCGAGCAGCATCCCCAGCATGATCGTCACGAAGACGATGTTGCGGCGGCGCTTGTCGAGGACGGGCGGCCCCTGAGCGGGGGCCTCGGCGGCGGGCTCGGCGGTGGTCGTCACACCGCCACCCTCACACCGGGCACGGGCGTGTGCATGTGGGGCCGGTCCGGTCCGGTGACGAGGGGGTGGGGGCTGGTGCGGTCCGGTGACGACGGGGTGGTGCGGGCGCGCGCCCGATCGTCAGGCCCAGCCCAGCCCAGCCCAGCCCAGCCCAGCCAGGTTCGTCAGACCACTCAGTCCAGGTTGCGGCGCAGCAGATAGGTGTCCATGATCCAGCCCTTGCGCTCGCGCGCTTCGGCCCGGAGGGCCTCGATGCGCGGAGCGGCCTCGTCGAGCGGCCCGGAGACGAGGATCTCGTCGGCGGTCCCGATGTAGGCGCCCCAGTAGATGTACATGTCGCCGCCCTCCTCACCGTCCCGGCTCCGGTACTGCCGGAACGCCTGATGGGCGTCGAGCATGACCACGACATCATCGACACCGTCGGGAAAGCCGCCGTCCGCGAGCCGGCGCCCGGTGGTGATCTGAACGGGGCGCGCGACCCGGTTCAGACCCGTGCGGTGCCGGGCGGCGAGCGAGGAGACGCTGCTGATGCCCGGCACGACGTCGTACGAGAAGGTCAGCTCGCCCCGGTCGAGTACTTCCTCCAGAATCCCGAGCGTGCTGTCGTACAGCGCGGGGTCCCCCCACACCAGGAACGCGCCGCACTCGTCAGCCCCCAGCTCATCGGCGATCAGCCGCGCGTAGATGTCCGCCCGGCGGCTGCGCCAGTCCCCGACGGCGGGGGAGTAGTCCGCGCCACCGGCCTTCCGGTCGCGCGCGGGATCGCGCGCCTCGACCACGCGGTAGCCGCCGTCGGCGCGGTGCGCGTCAAGGAGGTCACGCCGCAGCTGGACGAGATCGTCCTTCTCCCCGCCCTTGTCGAGGATGAAGAACACGTCGGTGCTCTTCAGAGCCTTGACGCCCTGCAGCGTCAACTGGTCGGGGTCGCCAGCGCCGATACCGATGACATGAATCTTTCGCACGCCGAGAGTCTGCCGTATGGGGGTGGGGCGGCGGTGGGCGGGGCGCGTCAGGCAAGTCAGGTGCGGGCCGGTCCCGGCCCCCGGGAACTCCGCCAGGCGGGCCCGCCCCGGAGATGCCACTCGCACGCACTAGTCGTCGACCCGGCGGTGTCACTCGCTGTCGACTCCGCGGGTCACTCGTATGCGGCGCGGCCCGCGGTGTCACTTGCCGTCGGCCCCGCGCAGCCGCGGTGCGTGCTCGGCGGCGTCGACCGTCGACCCGTCCGCCTCCAGGAACTCCGCCAACTGCCGGGCCCACGACACAAGTCCGTCCACGTCGATCCCGTACGGCCGCTTGCCCCTCCTCCCCGCCTCGATCGCGCCCGCCCCCCGCAGCAGCAGCCGCGCCCCGCCCGTGAGGTTGCCGCGGGCCGAGTGGGTCAGCCCAACGGCCAGCTGGGCGAGCCCCTTCCACAGGTCACGCTCGTCGTCGGGCCCCGACTTCCAGGCGTCCTCGAAGACCTCGTGCGCGTGAAAGGGCCGCCCGGCGTCGAGCAACGCCTGTGCCTGAGTGACCGTCTCCTCGGGTGTGCGTGTGACCCCTTCAGGCTGCCGCTCCACGCCTTCCGTGCCGTACGGCAAAGGCCGCCCCAGACCGTCACGAGGCCGCGCGTTGCGGGCCCGCCCTTCGGTGTCACGGTCACGGCCACGGTCATCGGGTCGGGGTGCGGTGCTCATACGGCGATTGTCCCTCGCCAGGCGTCCGACAGGGGGCGCGGACCACCCCGGAACGTGAGGTAAAGTTCTGTCTGCGCGATCACGCAGAACACCGCGAGACACGCGCATCGGGACGTGGCGCAGCTTGGTAGCGCACTTGACTGGGGGTCAAGGGGTCGCAGGTTCAAATCCTGTCGTCCCGACGGAAACGTCGCAGGTAGGGGCCATCTTCGGATGGCCCCTACTTCGTGTTCGGGAGCAATTCTGGGAGCGCGAAGCCGCTCCCTGTGCTCCCAGGGAGCTCTCCCGTGCCCGGCCTGTTGCTCGAGGTGCAGGTCGGCGGGGGTCCCGGTTGGGAGTGAGTGCTCCGGTGGGTCCCCTTGTCACGGTGCAAGTGGCAGTTGGCGTCTGTAGGGCACCGTATGGAGACGCTCCGAGTGGGCGTGGCGTCGGTGGTGTAACGGCCGGTGGTGTGGGCCATGAAGAACCAGCGGCTGATGACCGACGGATCCCGGGCGCAGTGGCAGTGCACATGTGCCCGGCGTTGTTGCGTGACCGGGGGCGGGGGGGGGCCGTGGGCGGCCCCCCCCCCCCCGCGCCCCCAACGCGCCCGGGGGGGGGGGCCCCGCCGGCCACCCCGCCGGTGGCGCCGCACCCGCGC
>NZ_JBSGYY010000025.1:68358-134890 GCF_053610705.1 Streptomyces sp. NPDC054872
GGTGCCATGTGGCCGGGGGGGTGTGGGGGGGCGGGGGGGGGGTGGGGCGTTGCCCCCCCCCCCCCCACGCCGGCTCCACAACGGAGCCGGGGCCGTGTCACGCCGCCGTCAGCGCTGCAGTGTCAGCAGACCCGGACGGTAGGGCAGGAGGCCGTAGTCGCCGCCGGAGTTGGGGCTGCGTCCTTGGTAGAGCAGCTGCAGATTGCAGGGATCGACGGTCATGGTCTGATCGGCGCTGGTGCGGAGCAGTTCGCCGTGGCTGATGTCATTGGTCCAGGTGGCGCCGCTGTTGGCCTTGCCGGCGAAGGGGTTGCTCTCGGTCGCGGCCTGGGGTGTCCACGAGCCGTTCAGGCTGGTGGCGGTGAACGAGCGGAAGTAGCGGCCCTGCGAGCCGATCGCCTCGACCATCATGAGGTAGCGGTTCTGGCCCTGGACTTTGTAGACCTGCGGGGCTTCGAACAGGTTGTTCGTCGTATCGCTCATGACCACGGTCGAGTTCGCGCCGAAGCTGCTCGGGAAGTTCCCGATCGGCATGCTGGCCCGGTAGATCTTGCCGTTGTCACCGGCGAAGAACAGGTACATGTTCGTCCCGTCACCGATCAGCGTCTGGTCGATGGGTCCTGTTCCGGAGCCGGTGATGCTTCCGGAGAAGAGCACCTGCGGTGATGACCAGCCGTTCGGGTTGGTGGGGTCGCTCGATGTCCGGTAGGAGAAGGCGGTCCCGCCCCACTGGTAGGTGAGCACCCAGATGTTCTTCGGCGCGAAGTAGAAGAGCGTGGGCGCGACGGTGGCGGAAGACATCGTGTTCTGGCCGGCCGATGACATGTCCGACCAGTTGGTGAACAGACCGAAGTTCATCGAACCCCAACTCGTCCCCGTGTCGTGCGTCGTCGCGTAGACGAGCTGCTTGCCGTTGTACGGGACGACGGTGAAGTCCTTGAGCGAGGCCCAGCCCGGCTTGGGCTGCGCCAGCGCGCCCGTGGAGCTCCAGCGGTACGTCGACGGAAGATCGCAGGCGCCGGGAGTGTCCCCGCCGACCTTGACGAGCTTCCACTGCTGGTTGGTGCCGCCCCAGTCGTCGTACTGGACGATGTTCGCGCCGTCGGCGGTGGAGGCGCCTTGTACTTCGAGGGCTTTGTTGCTGTGGCGCGAGATGAGCCTGACGTAGCCGTCCGAGCTGTCGGCCAGCCGCCACTGCTGATTCGTGGCGTTCAGGTCGGTCCACTGGACGAGCGCGCCGCCGTTCGCGGTGGACCAGTTGTGGACGTCCAGCACCTTGCCCGAGTGGCGGGACCTGATGCGGTAGTAGCCGTCCCCGGAATCGACGAACTGCCATTGCTGCTGGGGCTGATCGTTCCTGGCCCACTGAGTGATGCGGGCGCCGTCGCCGGTCGCCAAGTCGTAGACGTCCAGGGCCTTGCCGCTGTTGCGGTTGACCAGCACGTACGAGGCGTTGGGGGCTACGGTCGCCGCGCCGGCGGGATGGGCACCGAGGAAGGTGGCCACGAGCAGCAAGGGGGTAAAGACGGCGAGTAAGCGTCTCAGGCGGACCGGGGGCGGATGGCGGAACCACATCACAGAGACTCCTTGAGAGGCGGGGGCGGGGGCGGGGGCGAGGCGGCCCCGATGAACCGCGGAGCGGTCATGGGTAGGGGGCGAGAGCCATCCCGAAAATATTTCGGAAAGTTCCCGGATTCATTGACGCCACAAGCTAGGAATGCGAGACCCTCCGGTCAAGGCCTGGCGCCGGTCTGTCCATAAACGGCGCCTCCCGCCTTGGGTTGGTCAGGCTGGCGCGCCGACCGGAAATACCGCGCACAGTGCCGCAACCCGGCCGTGTGGCGTCCATCGGCAATAACGTCAGGAGTTCGCCGCCAGCTGGCTGGGCTTCCGGAAAGTTTCGGGAGAGGAACGGAAACTTCTTCTGCGGGGAGTATTGACGAGCCGTCGTCAATACCTCAATCATCACCATCCGAGGCATCAGTCAGAGTCCGGCATTTCGGCCTTGGACGCCCTGTGCTGCACAGCAGATCCATGTCCCCGCACAACTGCACGGCAGATCCGCGCACCACAGCACCTGCGCCGCCCCGTTTCGTTCCGGTGAGGTTCGCACCCACGCATCCCGGCTCTTCGCGCAGTTGGAGAGGTACGCGACGCCGCGTGGCGGTCCCCCGGCTGAGCCGCGATGGAGTCCTTCCGTGCCGGTCGACCCCTGCGCGTCAGTCCTTCCGTGATTTCTACCTTGGAGGCACAGTCATGGGCTCGTACGCCCTTTCCAGACCCGATATCCGCCGGAAGACCCGCGGTCTGCTGTTGGCGCTGGTCGTCGGCGTCCTGGTTGCGGCCGGCGCGCTGGTCGCCCCACCGAGAGCGCAAGCCGCCGAGAGCACGCTCGGTGCCGCGGCGGCGCAGAGCGGCCGCTACTTCGGCACCGCCATCGCTTCGGGCAGGCTGGGCGACTCGGCGTACACGTCGATCGCGGGCCGTGAGTTCAACTCGGTGACGGCCGAGAACGAGATGAAGATCGACGCCACCGAACCGCAGCGGGGCCAGTTCAACTTCGCCGCGGGTGACCGCGTCTACAACTGGGCGGTGCAGAACGGCAAGCAGGTACGCGGCCACACCCTGGCCTGGCACTCCCAGCAGCCCGGCTGGATGCAGAGCCTCAGCGGCAGCACCCTGCGCCAGGCGATGATCGACCACATCAACGGCGTGATGGGCCACTACAAGGGCAAGATCGCCCAGTGGGACGTCGTGAATGAGGCCTTCGCCGACGGCAGTTCGGGCGCCCGGCGCGACTCCAACCTGCAGCGCACCGGCAACGACTGGATCGAGGCCGCCTTCCGCGCCGCGCGCGCCGCCGACCCGGCCGCCAAGCTCTGCTACAACGACTACAACGTCGAGAACTGGACCTGGGCCAAGACCCAGGCCATGTACGCCATGGTCAAGGACTTCAAGCAGCGCGGCGTGCCGATCGACTGCGTCGGCTTCCAGTCGCACTTCAACAGCGGCAGCCCCTACAACAGCAACTTCCGCACTACCCTGCAGAACTTCGCCGCCCTCGGTGTCGACGTGGCCATCACCGAACTCGACATCCAGGGCGCCTCGTCCACGACCTACGCCAACGTGACCAACGACTGCCTGGCCGTCTCGCGCTGCCTCGGCATCACCGTCTGGGGTGTGCGCGACACCGACTCCTGGCGCCCGCAGGACACGCCACTGCTGTTCAACGGCGACGGCAGCAAGAAGCCCGCCTACACCGCGGTCCTCAACGCACTCAACGGCGGCTCCACCACGCCCCCTTCGGGTTCCGGACAGATCAAGGGCGTCGGGTCGGGCCGCTGCCTGGACGTGCCCAGCAGCAGCACCACCGACGGCACCCAGCTCCAACTCCGGGACTGCAACAACGGCACCAACCAGCAGTGGACGTACACCGACGCCGGTGAGCTCAAGGTCTACGGCAACAAGTGCCTGGACGCCGGCGGCACCGGCAACGGCACCAAAGTCCAGATCTACAGCTGCTGGGGCGCCGACAACCAGAAATGGCGCCTCAACGCCGATGGATCCATCGTCGGCGTCCAGTCCGGCCTCTGTCTCGACGCCGTCTCGGCCGGCACCGCCAACGGCACCTTGATCCAGCTCTACACCTGCTCGAACGGCAGCAACCAGCGCTGGACCCGCACCTGATAAAGACCTGCGGCGCGGCTCCCGCCCCTCCACGAAGGCATCGCTGATGGTCCCGGGTCGCCGCCATGGTGGTGGCGGCCCTCGGGAGCGGCCTGCTCACCGCGGTCGACGCCGGCCGCGGCGCGGATCCAGTCGAGGCGGTCGCCGTCCGGGACGAGCGGACGGTAACCGTGAAAGGTCGCGGTAACGGCAGCGGCCGACGGCTACCTGTCCCGGATGGCCGGCCAGGGCTACGCGGTGCCCGTCCCGGCGACGGCTACTTCTGGGGCTCGAACGGCGAGGTCGCCGACGACGCGATCGTCCTGGCCGTCGCCGAGGAGCTGACCGGCAACGAGCGCTACCGCACCGGCGCGCTGGAGACAGTGGACTACCTGCTGGGCCGCAACGCCATCGGCCAGTGCTACGTATCCGGCTACGGCGAGAAGTCCTTGCGCAACCAGCATCACCGTTTCTGGGCACACCAGTTGGACGCCTCGCTACCCAATCCTCCGGCGGAACCCCTGGCGGGCGGGTCCAACAGCGCGCTCGACAACGCCGCCAGATCACACGCAAGTTTCGACCCCACTCTTGACAGGTGCACCCCGCTACAGCACTTTGGGAGCGCTCCCACGACTTTCGGAGAGAGGAACCAGCATGACGCTGGCGCCCATAACCCCCGCCCGAAGACGGGCGTCTCGGAGCATCGCCGCCCTGATCGCCACCCTCGCCCTCGCGGCGGCCGCGATCGGGCTCACGTCGTCGACGGCGTTCGCGGCCGAGCCGCCTACGCTGCATCAGCTCGCCGACGCCAAGGGCAGGTACTTCGGCTCGGCGACCGACAACGGGGAGCTGTCCGACGCCCCGTACACCCAGATCCTGGGTTCCCAGTTCGGGCCGATCACCCCCGGCAACTCCATGAAGTGGGACAGCACCGAGCGCACCCAGGGGCAGTTCAGCTTCACGGGCGGCGACCAGATCGTGAACTTCGCCCAGGCGCACGGCCAGAGCGTTCGCGGCCACGCCCTGGTGTGGCACAGCCAGTTGCCCGGCTGGGTGGGGCAGCTGCCCGCCGCGCAGGTGCGCCCCGCCATGGAGAACCACATCGCCCATGTCGCCGGCCACTACCGCGGCAAGGTGTTCGCCTGGGACGTCGTCAACGAGCCCTTCGACGAGGACGGCAGCTTCCGCAACTCGCCGTTCCACAACGCCATGGGCAAAGACTTTATCGCTCACGCCCTGCGCGCCGCCCGGGCCGCCGACCCCGACGCCAAGCTGTACATCAACGACTACAACGTCGAGGGGCTCGGCGCGAAGAGCGACGCCCTCTACGCACTCGCCCGCGACCTGAAGGCGGCAGGCGTGCCGCTCGACGGCGTCGGGCTGCAGGCACACCTGGCGATCCAGTACGGATTCCCGAACCAGATGCAGCAGAACATCCAGCGCTTCGCCGACCTCGGCCTCGACGTGGCCGTCACCGAGCTCGACGTGCGGATGCAGTTGCCGAAGGACTCGGCGAAAGAGGCCACCCAGGCCGACTACTACCACCGGGTCACCGAGGCATGCCTGGCCGTCACCCGGTGCGTCGGGATCACGGTCTGGGACTACACGGACAAGTACTCCTGGATCCCCGGCGTCTTCGACGGCGAGGGCTCGGCCCTCCCGTGGGACGGGAACCTGCAGCCCAAGCCCGTCGTCATGGACGCGATCCGCAAGGCCCTCGGCGACACCGGCGCGGTCGACACCCAGGCCCCGAGCGCGCCGTCGGTGCTGCGGGTGACCGGCACCACCTCGGCCTCCGTCTCCCTGGCGTGGAACGCCGCCACCGACGACACCGGCGTCACCGGGTACGACGTCTTCCGCGGGGGCACGAAGGTGGGGACGGCCTCCGGTGCGTCCTTCACCGACAGCGGGCTCGCCGCTTCCACCACGTACGCCTACACGGTGCGGGCCCGCGACGCCGCCGGGAACGTCTCGGCGCAGTCCGCTCCGGTGAGTGCCTCGACGCAGCCTGGGGGGACAGGCGGCGGTGCTCTCAAGGTTCAGTACAAGAACAACGATCAGTCCGCCGGTGACAACTCGATCAAGCCCGGGCTGCAGTTGGTCAACACCGGCGACTCGGCCGTCGATCTCTCCGAGGTGACCGTCCGCTATTACTTCAGCGGCGAGTCCGGCGCCACGACGTACAGCACCTGGTGCGACTGGGCGGTGCTCGGCTGCGGGACGCTCACGCACCGGGTCGTCGCGATGAGCAGCCCGACGGCCGGCGCCGACCACTACCTGGAGGTGGGCTTCGCCGCCACGGCGGGCAGCCTCGCCCCCGGGGGCTCGAGCGGTGAGGCGCAACTGCGGTTCAACAAGAGCGACTGGTCGAACTTCAGCGAGGCCGACGACTACAGCCGCGGTACGAACACGTCCTTCGCGGACGCGTCGAAGATCACCGTCCACCTCGACGGTCGGACGGTCTACGGCACCGCCCCCTGAACCACGTTCCGGGCGGGCGGCAGGCCCCGCCCGCCCGGAACGTGCAACCACTCCCACCCGGACCCCTCTTGGAGGACTTGTGTCCGCACACCCCGAAGTGCCCGAAAGATCCGAAAGATCCGCGTTACTCTCCCGGCGTTCCTTCGTCGGCGTGACCGGCGGCGCACTCGTCGCCCTCGGCGCCGGTCAGGCGTTCGCGCAGGCTGCCGAGGCCCCGGCCGGGTCCGCCGCACAAGCGGCCGCCGCCGACGGCCCCTACACGGAGGCCTTCCTCACTCAGTACAACAAGATCAAGAGCCCCGACAGCGGCTACTTCAGCCCGGACGGCATCCCCTACCACAGCGCCGAGACCCTGATCGTCGAGGCTCCCGACCACGGCCACCAGACGACCTCCGAGGCGTTCAGCTTCTGGATCTGGCTGGAAGCGGCGTACGGCCGGGTGACCGGCGACTGGGCCCCGTTCAACAAGTCCTGGGAGGTCGCCGAGGCCTCGATCATCCCGCCGCACATCGACCAGCCCACCAACGACTCGTACACCCCCTCCAAGCCCGCCACCTACGCGCCCGAGCACCCGCAGGTCACCAGCTACCCGTCCGAGCTGAACTCCTCCGTCTCCGTCGGCTCCGACCCCATCGCCGCCGAACTCGCCTCCGCGTACGGGACGATGGACGTCTACGGCATGCACTGGCTGATGGACCTCGACAACGTCTACGGCTTCGGCAACAAGCCCGGCACCGGCGACGAGCTCGGCCCCGGCAAGATGGCGTCGTTCATCAACAGCTACCAGCGCGGCGCGCAGGAGTCGGTCTGGGAGACCATCCCGCAGCCCAGCACCGACCTCTTCAAGTACGGCGGCCCCAACGGCTACCTCGACCTCTTCGTCAAGGACTCCTCGTACGCGAAGCAGTGGAAGTACACCAACGCCCCCGACGCCGACGCGCGCGCCGTGCAGGCCGCGTACTGGGCGCTGACGTGGGCGACGGCGCAGGGCAAGGCGAGCCAGGTCTCCTCCTCCGTGGCCAAGGCCGCGAAGATGGGCGACTACCTGCGCTACTCGATGTTCGACAAGTACTTCAAGAAGATAGGCAACTGCACCAGCCCCACGGGCTGCCAGGCCGCCTCCGGCCGCGACGCGCAGCACTACCTGCTGTCCTGGTACTACGCCTGGGGCGGCTCCGCGGGCACCGGCGGCGGCTGGGCCTGGCGCATCGGCGACGGCATCGCCCACCAGGGCTACCAGAACCCCCTCGCCGCCTGGGCGCTGTCCACCATCCCCGCCCTCACCCCCAAGTCACCGACGGCGAAGGGCGATTGGCAGAAGTCGCTCACCCGGCAGCTTGAGTTCCTGCGCTGGCTGCAGTCCTCCGAGGGCGGGCTCGCCGGCGGCTGCTCCAACAGCTGGGACGGCCAGTACGGCACCCCGCCGGCCGGCACACCGACCTTCTACGGCATGGCGTACGACTGGCAGCCCGTCTACCACGACCCGCCGAGCAACAACTGGTTCGGCTTCCAGGTCTGGTGCATGGAACGCGTCGCCCAGTACTACTACGTCACCAACAACGCGACCGCCAAAGCGGTCCTCGACAAGTGGGTGGCCTGGGCCTCCGAGGAGACCACCGTCGGCGCCGACGGCAGCTACCGCTTCCCCGCCACCCTGCGCTGGACCGGTGCCCCCGACACCTGGAGCGCCGCGAACCCCGGTGCCAACACCGGCCTGCACGTATCGGTCGTCGACTACGGCGACGACGTCGGTGTGGGCGCGGCGCTGTCCATGACGCTGATCTATTACGCCGCGAAGTCCGGGGACGCCGACGCTGCCGGACTCGCCAAGTCCCTGCTCGACGCCATGGCCGAGCACGCCGACGCCAAGGGCATCGCCGTCCCCGAGACCCGCCGCGACTACGACCGCTTCGACGACCCGGTGTACGTCCCTGCGGGCTGGTCCGGCACCTCCCCGCAGGGCGTGAAGCTGGGCTCCGGCACGACCTTCATCGGGATGCGGCCGTGGCTCAAGCAGGAGCCGGGCTGGTCGAAGGTGCAGACGTACCTCGACGGCGGCGCCCCGCCGGTCTTCACCTACCACCGCTTCTGGGCGCAGGCGGCCCTTGCGCTCTCCTTCGCCTCGTACGCCGAGCTCCTCGGCGACGAGGGCGGCCCCGGCGGCGGTGACACCACCGCGCCGACCGTCCCGACCGGCCTGACGGTGACGGCGACGACCGGTACCAGCGTGTCGCTGAGCTGGACGGCGTCCACCGACGACACGGGCGTCGCGGCGTACGACGTCTACCGCGACGGCACCCCGGTCGGCACCCCGACCGCGACCACCTACACCGATACCGGGCTCTCCGCGTCCACCGCCTACCACTACCGGGTCGCCGCCCGCGACGCCGCGGGCAACGCCTCCGCACTGTCCGCCGAGGTCACCGGCACCACCAAGGCGGGCGGCGGTACGGGCGGGGCCAAGGTCCAGTACAAGAGCACCGACCCCAACGCCACCGACAACGCCATCCGTATGTCCCTGAAGGTCGGCAATACCGGCGGCGGCGCGCTCAGCCTCTCCACGGTGACCGTCCGCTACTACTTCACCGGCGACGGCGGCCCGTCCACGTACACCACCTGGTGCGACTGGGCGATGCTCGGCGCCGCCAACATCACCCACCGGGTGGTCGCGATGAGCAGCCCCAAGGCGGGCGCGGACCACTATCTGGAGGTCGGCTTCAGCGCCGGCGCGGGCAGTGTCGCCGCGGGCGGCGACTCCGGCGAGATACAGCTGCGCGTGCACAAGAGCGACTGGTCGAACTTCAACGAGGCCGACGACTACAGCCGCGGCATCAACTCGTCCTTCGCGGACGCCTCCAAGATCACCGCGTATGTCGGCGGCGAGCTCGTCTGGGGGACGGCGCCGTGATGGGACGGCACCTGCGCGGCGCCCTCGCCGCCACCGCCGCGGGCGTCCTGCTCGCCGGGCTCGCGCTGTTCACCGGCGCGGGCCCGGCGGCGGCCGCGCCGGTCACCGACTGCACCCAGTGGGGCACCACCGAGATGCAGGACGGCGCGTACACGTACCAGCAGAACGAGTGGAACTCCTCGGCCCGCCAGTGCGTCAGCGTGGACACCACGACCGGCGCCTGGAAGGTGACCGAGGCGAACTTCTCGCTCACCACGGCGGGGCCGCCCGCCACCTACCCGTCCAGCTACAAAGGCTGCCACTGGGGTGCGTGCACCGCGAACAGCGGCCTGCCGATCCGGGTGAGCGAACTGGGCAGCGCCCGCTCGACGTTCGACACCACGCAGGTCGCCTCCGGTGCCTGGAACGCCGCGTACGACCTGTGGTTCAACTCCACGCCCACCACCGACGACCAGCCGGACGGCACCGAGGTGATGATCTGGATCAACCACCGCGGAGGAGTCCAGCCCATCGGGTCCCGCACGGCGACGTTCACCGCGGACGGCCGGACGTGGGACGTGTGGACCGGTCCCGGCGCCTCCGGGTGGAAGGTCATCTCGTACGTGCTGCAGGGCGGCGCCACCGCGGTGGCCGACCTCGACGTGAAGCGCCTCGTCGACGACGCCACCGCACGTGGCCAGATCAATCCCGCGCACTACCTGATCGACGCCGAGGCCGGCTTCGAGATCTGGCAGGGCGGCCAGGGTCTTGGCGTGAACTCCTTCTCGTTCGACGCCAGTAAGGGCTCGGGCGGCGGGGACACCACGCCGCCGATCGCGCCCCGCAACCTGCGATCCACCGGGGCGAGTTCGTCGTCCGCCTCGCTGGCCTGGGATCCCGCCACGGACGACGTCGGCGTCACGTCGTACGACGTCTACCGCGGCGGCACGCGCGTCGGCTCCACGGGCGGCACGACGTACACCGACACGGGGCTGACGGCGTCCACCGCGTACAGCTACACCGTGCGCGCCCTGGACGCGGCCGGGAACGCCTCGCCGCCCACCGGCCCGGTGACCGTCACCACTGAGCCCGGCGGCGGGACCGGCACCGGCAATCTGAAGGTGCAGTACAAGACGAGCGATACGAGCCTGACGGACAACGCCATCGGGATGAACTTGCAGTTGGTCAACACCGGGAGCAGTGCGCGGAGTCTGAAGGATGTCGAGATCCGTTACTGGTTCGACGACTCGGCGTCCTCGTACACGACGTGGTGTGACTGGGCGCAGATCGGCTGCTCGAGCCTCACCCACTCGGTGTCGACGAATGGCACGACGACCGGGGCCAACCGCTACCTGAAGGTGAACGTCACCGGCGGCACGCTCGCCGCGGGTGCCTCGACGGGCGACCTTCAGTTGCGGCTGCATCGCAGCGACTGGTCGAACTTCAACGAGGCCGACGACTACAGCCACGGCACCGCGACCTCGTACACGGACGCACCGAAGATCGGCGTCTACTCCGACGGCCGGCTCCTGTGGGGCACCGCCCCTTAACCCGCAAGGCCTGACTCACGTACGGCGCGACGCGCCCCCGGAGCTTCTTCGCTCCGGGGGCGCGTGCCACAACTGGCGCTCAACTGTGCGCCTGCCGGCCGCGTGCGGGAGCGTGAACCACCTGCTGGTCACCTCGCTCGCACCGCGCCCAACTGGGGGCGGTCCAGGCCGGGATCGGTGAAGCCGCGGGCAACGGTGTGCAGCACTCGGGCCATCGCCTGGGCTGCGGGGGTGACGGCGCGCTGGGCCGACCTGGCCAGCAGAATGCGGCGGACCGGAGGGACTTCACCGGCCGCCTGCTCCTGGGGGGAACGGGCAGTGACCGTGGGAGACAGGGGAAGGAGACGTACATCGCTGCGTCGGTTGGTCAGGGCCAGCCGGGGAGCGAGGGCCAGGCCGAGCCCGGCGGCCACCATGGCCTGTGCCTCTTGGTAGTCGTGGGAGGCGTAGGCAATGCGCGGCTCGAACCCCGCTTGCCGGCAGGCCCGGCGCAGTACGTCCGCGACGGGATGGTTCTCCGCGCGGATGATCCACTCCTGGTCCGCCAGGTCGGACAGCCTTACGTGATCGGAGCTGACCAGTGGGGAACTGGTGGGCACGACGAGCACCGTCGGGTCCTCGAGAAGCGGCGTGAGGATCAACTGGTCGTCGTCGACGCGGTTCCAGTCGTAGTCCCACAGCAGCGACAGCTCCACCTCGCCGATGTGCAGCATCTCCCGCAGCTGCGCGAGAACCCCCGCACGCACGACCGTGCGCACCTGCGGGTGGGCTCGGCGGAAGCGGGTCAGGGCCAGCGGGAGCAGGGAGGCGCTGGCGGTCGGGAAGGAGCCGAGGGTCACCACACCCCGGTCCAGATGACCGAAAGCCTCCAAATCAGCTTCCGCCGCCTGCATTTCACGGCGGATGGCGCGGCCTCGCTCGACCAGCGCCGCACCTGCCGCGGTGGGGCGCACGCCGCGTGGCAGTCGCTCGATCAGCGGTTGTCCGGCCTCGCGCTCGAACAGGGACATCTGCTGGGAGGCCGCTGAAGTGGTCATGGACAGTGCCTCGGCGGCCGCGGTCAATGAACCGCGCTCGGCAACCTCAGCGAGGAGCAACAGGCGGCGAACGTTGAGCATGAAGTGAGTTTAGCTCAGCTAAACCCTACTCAAGAAACGAGACATTGTGCTCAAGCCAAAGGCTCTGCGAGAGTCTGCGCAACGCAGCGGCCCCGCACCCGATGCGCTGAGAGAAGGACGCTCTGACATGCACGTTCCCGCAACCCTGGTACGAGGTGGCACCAGCAAGTGCTGGCTCTTCCCCCAGGTCCACATGCCCACCGACCGCGACCGGATCGAACGCATCCTGGTCGGCGCCTACGGTGCGGAAGACCCCGTTCAACTCGACGGCATCGGTGGCGCCACCCCCACTACGTCCAAAGCGGCCATAGTGGGAGCGAGCGCCTGCGAGGGCGTCGACATCGACTACCTCTTCGCCCAGGTCGGCATCGGTACCGGCACGGTCGAGTGGGGCAGCAACTGCGGCAACTGCGCGACGGCCATAGCCCTCTACTCGGTGGCCGAGGGTCTGGTGCCGCTCAAGAAAGACCGCACCCCAGTCGTCATGCGCAACATCAACACGGGCGCGGTACTGGAAGCCGAGGTGGACACACCGGGTGGCCGGGTCCAGGAGTTCGGCGACCGCACGGTCCCGGGCACCCTCGCCGGCGGTGTGCCGGTGGGACTCTCCTTCCGCCATCCCGCGGGGGCAGCGACGGGCCTCCTCTTGCCGACCGGTCTGCCGGCCCAAGAACTTGCGGTCGGCGAGCAGCTGCTGAATGTGAGCATGGTGGACGCCGGGGCCCCGGTCGTCCTCGTGGACGCGCTGCGAGCCGACCGGACCGGAGTCGAGACGCTGGAGCAGGTACGCGCCGAGGTGCCCTGGCTGCGCGCGGCGCGGCATGCCGCCGCCGTCAGGATGGGCTTGGTGCAACCTGGCGCCGAGCCCGGCGACGCGGTGCCCAAGGCAGGGCTCGTCGGCCCTCCCCGCGCCTACACCACCACCCTGGGCGAGCCCGTGGCCGCGCACGAGTACGACGTATCCGTGCGCATGCTGTCCATGCACTCGCCCCACCCGGCCATCGGCCTCACCTCCGCCGTCGCCGTGGCGGCGGCCAACCTCATCGAGGACACCGTGGTGGTCCAGGCTTCCACGGCGCCCGGCAGCCATGTGCTGCGGATCGGGACCCCGGCAGGCGTCCTGGCCGTTGAGTCCTCGGGTGTCACGGCCGCCGGACCCGAACGGGTCACCGTCGCCCGTGCCGCGCGCATCCTGTGCCAGGCCCGCATTCTCGTACGCGACCTCGCCCTTCCGGCAGCTGCCTGACTCTGCTCGCCCCGGCGAGCGAACTGCTTCCGCCGGGTCTTATGGAGCCCTTCGAGGCTGTCTGTCACCGTGCTCGCCGTGCTTCCCTCACCGGCACGCCATCGGCCGATCAGGCCCTGCCCCACTTCGCCCCGCCCCGCAGGACAAAGAGGACAATGATGTCTCCTGAGCTGATCTCCGTCGGCGCATTGCTTGTCATGTTCGTCGTCGGCACTGTCCTACCGATCAACATCGGCATCCTCGCCTTCGTCGCGTCGTTCGCCGTCGGTACGACCGCGCTGAACATGACGGAGGAGCAGATATTCGAGGGCTTCCCCGTGGAGCTCTTCCTCACCATTGTCGGCGTCACCTACTTGTTCGCCGTCGCCCGCCGGAACGGGACGGTCGATCTGCTGGTCGCCGCAGGAGTCCGCCTGGTGAGGGGCAGGACCGCCCTGATCCCATGGGTGCTGTTCCTGCTCGCCGGAGTGCTGACCTCGCTGGGCACCTTCACTCCCGCTGCGGTGGCGATCCTGGTGCCCATCGCGATGAACTTCGCCTTCCGCTACGACATCAACCCGCTCATGACCGGGATGATGGTGATCAGCGGTGCCCATGCCGGGGCCTTCTCTCCCATGGCCGTCTCGGGCGCGTTGGTGCTCGGCATGGTCGACGACACCGAGCTGTCCGTCGCCCCGGCCACACTGTTCTTCGCCAGCTTCGCCGTCAATCTCCTTCTGTCACTGCTCACCTTCGCGACCCTGCGCCGCCGCACGATGGCGACGGACCCGACGACACGGCTCGAGCAGTCGACGGCAGGCGACGACGCAAAGACAGAGCGAGCTACCTGGCATCAGGGGGCAACTCTGGCCGCCCTCGCCGCCCTGGTCGTATGTGCCCTCGGTTTCCAGATGCAGATCGGCGTCCTGGCCCTGGCTGCCGGCGCGCTGCTGGCCCTCTTGGACATGAAGCGTCAGGAGCAAGCCGTGGACGGCATCAGCTGGCACACCTTGCTGCTGGTCGGCGGCATGATGACCTACATCGCGATGCTGGAGCACGCCGGGATCATCGAGCAGATATCGGAGCACGCGGCCGACTTCGGAACCCCGCTCGTCGTGGCCCTGCTCCTGTGCTTCACGGTCGCCGTCACATCGGCTTTCGCGTCCTCGACCGCGATCCTCACAGCGATCATCCCGATCGCGGTTCCACTGCTGCTGTCCAGCCAACTCAGCTCGACCGGACTGATCGCCGCTCTCGCGGTCTCCACCACGATCGTCGATGTCTCACCGTTCTCCACCAACGGGGCGCTGGTGCTGAGCAACGCGCGCGGCGTGGAACGGCGCGGCTTCTACCGCAAGGTGCTCGGCTACACCTGCGGCATCGTCGCTGCAGGCCCCGTGGTCGCCTGGGGCGCCCTCGTGGTGCCGTGGTCCTGACGGATACGACCCGTGAAGGACCCAGCGGCGCCGTACTTCCGCGTATAGCGTCGTACGGGCGCCAACGGGGCTTCAGAACTCCGAGCCGGAATCGTGCACTTGACTGGGGGGCAAGGGGGCGCGGGCTCAAAGTATGTGGACGCCGGTGTACGCGACTCAGTGGTCGGAATAGCTGAAGTCGCCCACGGTCCAGGCGTTGATGTCCTCGATCGCGACGCGGTACATGCCGCCGGTTTCGGGGATACCCACCGTGCCCTGCAGGATCCGGGCGACGTGGAAGTGCAGATGCGTGGGTGGCCCGTTCTTCTTCGCGGCGGTATCGAAGATGACGGAGAACTCTCCCAGGTGGGTGGAGTCCGTCAGGACCTCCGCGACACGCTGGCGCCACACCGTCTCGGGAGCCAGTCGGCCGGTGATGACGGCGCCGCCGGTGACGACGGTCAGGGACATCTGGTTGCTCTCCCCGGACTCCACCAGGGCGGCGATGGCGACGAGCAGCTCATCATCATGCTTCGGCATGGGCGAAGTGTATTCGCCGGTGGCGCTCCAGCGGCTTCAACGGCGGTGCTATCGGGCGAGACGCGCGCTCACTGTCTTGCCGCCGGAGGCCAGGCGCGTGACCGCGGTGGTGCGGGCGAGGCGGTTGACCATGGGCCAGCCGAAGCCTCCGGTGCCGCCGTTCAGGTCGGGCGCGCGCATGCGCGGAGCCTGCTGACTGCGGTCATGTACGGCTACTTCGATGCTGTCCGCGTATGGGATCAGGTCCAGGATGCACGTGCCGCCCCCGTGGCGCAGGGCGTTGGTCACGAGTTCCGAGACGACCAGGGTCACGGTGTCGGCGGCCTCGGCTGTCATCACCGGCACGAGCCCCCCGACGAAATCTCGGGCGCTCTGGCGTGCGTCGGCGACGCATGTCGTGGCGTGGGTGGTTGCGACGTTGACGCTCATCGTGTCCATCAGGCTGTTATTCCGGTCTATGGCGTGGTGTCCGGTCCTGTCCTTTCCGGACCTGTGCCCCGGCAGGTAGCCCGAAAACCAGGCGGTGGATGCCTCCCCCCACCCTGCGTCGCCGTTCGAGGTCGATTGCCTCACTGGCAGCCGTGCGGAAATCTATGTCGGCCGGAGTAGACATTGCGTGGTGGTGTGGTTATGGTTTCTCTCGTAACCCGGAGAGGCAGCAGGGCCCGGCAGGGATGAACTGCCGGGCAGCAGTACCCGCAAGTGCAGTTCGCAGGACGGTGCGGTGGTGGAGCTTCGAAGCCAGAGCGGTTGCAGGACGGCGACGGGGCTGACGACCGGACCGGGTGGCCCGCAGTGATCAGGGGCCGCCACGAGCAGGACCGCAGTTGAAGCAGGTGCAGTACCCGTAAGTGGAGGTTGCGGTACCCAGCAGTGAAGTTACTGAGCAGCACCTCGGTGAAGGCGTCGGCTGCGGGCGCGCGCACCGGGAGGTTCGGCAGTGGGGTTCTAAGCCGGAGCGGATGCAGGAGTGGCGACGGGGCTGGCTGCCGAAGCGTGACGCTTACTCAGGTCACCAGTAGTTCGCATCACCCAGCAGGACGCAGTTCGCGTAGGTAAGGCAAGTGATTCAAGAGGGAAGAACGGAGGAGCCAGGCGCCATCAGGATCGCCCGGGCGGAAGTCTTGAGCCCGGGTACCGCAGGACATCGATAGTGAGGTGGTCTCCGGTCAAGCAACCGCGATCCCCGCAACCCCGACGACTTCCAGGTCGGGTCGGCGGAAACAGAAGGCCGGCGCAGGATCAGGGCCGGCAGATGGTGTAGCAGTTCCTTCGGGGCCCGGGTGCCAGCAGCAGTACGGCACCCGGGCCCCTCCACGCGTTCCATAGGTATGTTTCCCAATGCGTTCTGTAGAGAGGTGCCGATGACAGCAGACGACTCGTTCAGCCGTCTCGATGACGACGACTACCCCGCCTACACCATGGGCCGGGCCGCCGAGATGCTCGGCACCACCCAGGGCTTCCTGCGCGCCATCGGCGAGGCCCGCCTGATCACCCCGCTGCGTTCCGCGGGCGGCCACCGCCGCTACTCCCGCTACCAGCTGCGCATAGCCGCCCGCGCCCGGGAACTCGTCGACCAGGGCACCCCGATCGAGGCCGCCTGCCGCATCGTCATCCTGGAAGACCAGCTCGAGGAAGCCCAGCGGATCAACGCCGAACACCGCCGCACCGCAACCGCTGGTTGAGACCTGCAACTCCTTCGCGGTGCCGGTCCTCAAGGTCGGTGAAACGGGTCTGGAACCACCCGGCCGGGCCGCCCCCCGCCCCTTTGCATGTCAGGCGGTGTTCCCCGCCGGTGCCCGTGCGGCATCAGGGACCGGTGCGGCGCCCGCGTCCTCGGCGACTGCGGTCTTCGCCGGTGCCCCGATTCCGAGCTTCTCGAGGATCTTCTTCTCGATCTCGTGGGCGAGGTCGGGGTTGTCCTTGAGGAAGTTGCGGGCGTACTCCTTGCCCTGGCCGAGCTGGTCGCCCTCGTACGTGTACCAGGCGCCGGCCTTGCGGACGAAGCCGTTCTCCACGCCCATGTCGATCAGGCCGCCCTCGCGGCTGATGCCCTGGCCGTAGAGGATGTCGAACTCGGCCTGCTTGAAGGGCGGCGCGACCTTGTTCTTGACGACCTTGACGCGGGTGCGGTTGCCGACCGCGTCGGCACCGTCCTTCAGGGTTTCGATCCGGCGGATGTCGAGCCGCACCGAGGCGTAGAACTTCAGTGCACGGCCACCGGTCGTGGTCTCCGGCGAGCCGAACATCACGCCGATCTTCTCGCGCAACTGGTTGATGAAGATGACCGTCGTCCTCGTCTGGCTGAGCGCGCTGGTGATCTTCCGGAGTGCCTGGCTCATCAGGCGGGCCTGCAGACCCATGTGGGAGTCGCCCATCTCGCCCTCGATCTCGGCGCGTGGCACCAGGGCCGCGACGGAGTCGACGACGATCAGGTCGATCGCGCCGGAGCGGATCAGGATGTCGGCGATCTCCAGCGCCTGCTCGCCGTTGTCCGGCTGGGACAGGATGAGGTTGTCGGTGTCGACGCCGAGCTTCTTGGCGTACTCCGGGTCCAGGGCGTGCTCGGCGTCGATGAACGCCACCGAACCGCCGGCCTTCTGCGCGTTGGCCACCGCGTGCAGCGTCAGCGTCGTCTTGCCGGAGGACTCCGGACCGTACACCTCCACCACGCGGCCGCGGGGCAGACCGCCCACACCGAGCGCCACGTCCAGCGCGGTCGATCCGGTGGGGATCACCTCGATGGGCTCATGGGGCCGCTCGCCGAGGCGCATGACCGCACCCCGGCCGAATTTCCGCTCGATCTGTGCGAGCGCGGTGTCCAGCGCCTTTTCGTGATCGGTTCCTGCCATGAGCTTTCACCCGGTCCGATGGTGTGGCACGCCGCACGTCGGAGGACGTGAGCGTCTACTGCCGACAACGGACGTCTCGGAGATCCCAGAAAACGAACATCCGATCGATTAACGTGTCCAGTGAAAGGTACCAAACCGAGGGGGAGCGGGACGGGACGCGCACGGGAACGCTGCGGACGCACCATCGGCACCGCTGACTTCACGCCCGAGTGCGGGGTGAAGGCGGCCGCTCTCGTTCCGGTGCGGCCCTCCGATGAGAGAGCTGTGTTCCGTCGCAGGGGGGCGTACGTCGTTCCGTGACAGGGGCGTACGTCTGAGCATGGGGATTGCCGGTAGCGTGATCGCCTGCCGCATGGAATGTCCATGTGTCCGGCCGGACCGTGCGGGGATTCCGGTGGCGAGCGATGGGACCGTGATGAGCGAACTGGACAAGCCGGGAGTTGAGGTTCCGGAGGGTGATCCGCCCACCGAGTTGGCGATCCGGGACCTCGTGATCGGGGACGGACCCGAGGCGCTGCCGGGCAGGGTCGTGCAAGTCCACTACGTGGGGGTCACGTTCGCGTCCGGGAAAGAGTTCGACTCCTCCTGGGAGCGGGACGCGCCGTTCAAGTTCGCCGTGGGCGGTGGCAGGGCCATCAAGGGCTGGGACAGGGGAGTGAGGGGAATGAAGGTCGGCGGCCGGCGCGAGATCATCGTTCCTCCGCGTCTTGGCTACGGCAAGCAGTCACCCTCTCCGTTGATTCCGGCGGGCTCGACGCTGATCTTCGTCGTGGACCTGCTCACGGTCGTGGGCGGGCCTGCCGGAGCGAAGTCCGCTTGACCGGAGCCAGGTCCGTTTGACCGGCTCGGTCTGAAGCTGGTGCCGCGGCGTGCCCGAGCCGGCGGATTGCCGGCCGGGGCGCGGACAACGGCGCCGATCGGTGACATCAGAGCCGACCGGCGTCAACGGAGCCGCCAGTCAGCAGACGCTGTCCGTCGGCTTCGGGTTGCCCAGGCCGAACAGCGGGCGCAGGCGTAGGCCGGCCCAGGTGCCGAGGATGGCCACGGCTGCCCAGATCCAGCCGTGGAGGGAACCTGAGGCGATGCCCGCCAGGTAGGCGCCGATGTTGCAGCCGCCCGCGAGGCGGGCGCCGACGCCCATCAGGATGCCGCCGATGACAGCGGCGAGCGCTGTGCGCGCCGGGATGTTGCGGTGCAGCTGCCATACGCCGCCGGCCGCCGCTGCGACGGCCGCGCCGACCACGATGCCGATGTCGGTGAGGCTGTTCTTGTCGGCGAGCACCGGCCCCGACAGCTGGGCCGCGCTGTCGGGCTGTTGCCAGAACGCCCAGGTCTCCGGCGTGCCGCCGAGTGCGCCCACGACCTTCGAGCCCCACAGGGCGAACGCGCTGGTGACGCCCCAGGCGCCACCCGAGACGAGCAGGACGCCGGCGCCGAGCACCGCGAGCACCATGGCTCCTGCGGCCAGCGGCCAGGAGCCCCTGACCGCACGGCGGAGGGCGCCGCGCGCCGACGGCGGGGTGCCGACCGGCGGGGGATTGCGGCGGGCCTGCACGGCGCGGGCGATGAACCAGATGGCGGCGAGCGCCGCGATCGTCACCGCCCAGGAGCCGAACCAGCCGACGTGGTCGGACAGCACGTACGGGTCGAGCGCCGGCAGATCGTTCCAGAGGCCGAACTGCCAGGCGGCGAGAGTGGAGCCGGTGATGAAGCCGAGGAGGGTGAGCACGATGGTGCCCTGGCCGGATCCGACGGCGAAGAGGGTCCCGGAAGCGCAGGCGCCGCCGAGCTGCATACCGATGGCGAAGAGGAAGGCGCCGATGAGCAGCGCCACTCCGATCGGCCCTGCGCTGGGTGCGGGCACTGAACCGAACAGGCCGCTGCCAGTGCCGATGATCAGGGCGAAGAGCGTCGCGGTGGTGCCGAGCAGCAGGGTGTGGGCACGCAGCCCGGTCCCGTTGCCGACTGCCACCAGCTGCCGCCAGGCGGAGGTGAAGCCGAACCGGGAGTGGAACAGGGCGACCCCGAGTCCGATGCCGAGCAGCAGCAGGGTGCCGGGCTTGGCCCCGTGCTGGGCGAAGACATAGCCGGTGAGCGCGACGCCGATGGCGCCCGCGACCGCCAGCGGCACGCGGCGGACCGGCGGCAAGGCCTCGGCCCGCGGTGCGGGGGCGGAGGTAGGGGAAGGGGGGAGCACGGCGATACGGGGCGGCGCCCCGGCATCGGGAGCGGTGGTCAAGGGGGTCTCCGGGAGCGGGAGGGGAGTCGGACAGGCGGTGATCGCGTGAGCGCGGAGCGCTGAGTGTGGCGTCAGCGGCGACCGAGCGCCGGATGCGGCGTCAGTGGCGAGAGCGCGCTGAGGGAGGCGTCAGCGGCGACAGAGCGCGTCGTCCACGCTCCACGGGGTGGCCGCGAAGAGCGCGAGAGCGAGCTGACGAGCGGGTCCGAACATGCGCACCACCATAAACATCCCGCGGAGATCCCGAAACGCCGTCTCACATAGAGAGCACATGAATGAGACGGCGGGGTGCGAGGGAGGGCGGAGGGCGGAGAGGAGGGGGTCACCGAGGCTCGGGCAGGAGCGGCACTGGCGGCCGACGTCCCGAAGCGGACTGAGCCGGTCTCTCCACTCCGACTGAGGCCGAGGACACGCTTCCGACCGATCGCGCCGATCGTCTCGCACCGATCCGTTCGCACCGATCCGTTCGCACCGATCCGTTCGCACCCGCGAGGCGGGCGGTTTCCGGCTCGTCATTGGAGTGTCGCGGTAGATGGAGCCGGGCTCGGCGTCGTGCTCAGGTGTGTCATCCGGCGTCGCTGACTTCAGCGTTCGGGACGGAGCAGGCTGTCCGCTACCCCGCCGTTCAGGACCTGGCGGGCCACGTCGGAGAGCTTGAGCCGTCGGTTGCGGGCGTACGTCCGCATGCGGATGAAGGCCTGGTCCGCGCTGCATCCGCGGGAGTTGGCGAGGAAACCCTTGGCCTGTTCGATGAGGATGCGGGACTCAAGGGCGTCCTGAAGCTGCGCGATCTGCGTCCGCTGCTCATGCAGTGTCTGCCGGGTGATGACGCAGGCCGTGGCGGTGTCCGCCAGGGCCTGGGCCAGGCGCAGCCGGGTGTCGTCGACTGGCGTCGGCCGGTCGTGGAGGAGGCTCAGGGCGCCGACCACCGTGCCCCGGCAGCGCAGCGGGACCGTCGCGACCGAGGTGAAGCCGAGCAGCAGGGCGCGCGGCGTGAACCGGGGCCACCGCGCGCAGGCGGGCTCGGTGTCAAGACGGAACTCGCTTACGTCTGCCTCGGAGCGACGGCAGTCCAGGAGCGGGCCCTCGTCCCATTCGAGGCCGAGAAGTTCCAGTGAGCGGGTGTACTCGTCGGAGGCCATCACTTCCACGAGCCGGCCGTGCGGAACGTCCAGCATGACCCCGGCCGCCGACACCTCCAGCAGATCCACACAGTGTTCGGTCAGTGCGTGCAGTGCATCGGGCACGCTCACTTCGCGCACCGGGGCAGCGAGATCCACGAACGCGGACGCCAGCCGTTCCTCGCGCTGCCTCTCGGACATGGCGGTCATGCCGCCTCTCCCTTCCGTGGACACACACCGTCCGGGCCCCCGGCGGTCGTACGCCGGCGGTGCGCTGCCCGAGGGGGACCGGTGTGAGGAGGTTCCTGCCCCGCTACTGCCAGAGTCGCGCCTCGTGGCAGACGCGAGTTCATCGTCTCCGCACGTCAACTTACGGTGCCTGCAATGGCCTTGAAAAGAATCCGTGGGGCGCTTCTTGCGGGCGGCGTAGCCATCGGCATCAGGGATGTCACGCACACCCGTCGTCGGATCGTCCGAGTCCAGGCGCGCCTCGCCGCCCGCCGGGCGTGCCGTGCAGCTGGTCGGCGAGCGCGGCAGGCAGCTCGGCGAGGCCCAGAAATCCGGCCACGGTCTTCGCCGTCAGGGCGTGCCAGACGCGGGCGCGTCTGAGCATGGCGTGGTCACCGCCGGGCATCAGCACGGTGGCCGCCTCTGCGCCCGCGGCACCGGCGCGCGACGCGAAGTCCAGGGAGGCCTCGGGGGCGGTCGTACGGTCCTGGTCGCCGTGCAGCAGCGCCACGCGCCGGTCACACAGGTGCGCCACCGGCTCCCCGGCCGGGCACCAGGGGGCCAGGCCGACCACCCCTCGGACCAGCGGGTTTCCGGCGGCGCGCAGTGCGGCGCGGGCCCCCATCGAATGCCCGACCAGGACGACCGGCACGTCCCCGGTGAGTTGCTCCAGCTCGCGCAGGGCTTGGCGGGCGTCCCGCGCAGGGTCCTCGCGCTCTCCGTTCCAGCCCCGGACGCGGTAGCTCACCCGACCCATCAGCACCGCGCCGCCCGCCGTGGACCGGCGGATCGCGCCTTCGAAGAGGCGCAGCCGCGCGCCCGGCAGGTTCCATGGCGGGGGTACGTCGGTCCCGTGTTCCCGGCCGCCGTGCAGCAGAAGCACGGCGGCACGTGGCTTCTCGACCGGTCTGCTCAGCACCAGCGCCGGGCGCGGGCCGTCGGGAAAGGACACAGGGACTCCTCGACTGTCGATGGCCGGCCGCACGAACGTAGCCGACCGCGCGAACGTAGCCGACCGCACGAACGCGGCCGACCGCACGAACGCGGTGGACGTGGCCGACGTGGCTGGTTCGGAGCCGCGCCGCTTCTCGGCTTGCTCGTACGGCGCGGTTGCCCCGGATTCTCCGTCCCCATCTGCCCGCGCCTCCGCGGCCGACCCTCCGGCCGCGCGTCGGCTCCGTCCGGTCCGACTAGCGCACGGAGCGCGAGCCGACCTCGTCCAGCCTCTCACCGTCCGTCAGGCGCGCCCGCACTGTCGTGTCGGGGTTCTTGGGAGCCTTGACGGCCAGCGTGCGCCCACGCTCGGTCGCTTCGACGTCACCGGTCACCTCGATCCCTTCGACCTCTCGGCTGCCCGCGGCGAGGAGGTAGTGGCGCCCGGAGGGCGCCGTCCAGGGAGCGCCGGCCACGATGTGCTGGCCGAAGCGGCTGCAGGCCGCGGTCGACCGTGCCCGCCCGACGACCTTCGCCGGTGCGGTGGGGGACGCCGTGGACGTGCGGAACTGCACGAGGACGTCGCCGGGGCCGCGCCAGGTGGAGGCACGCGTGCAGGACCACACCGCGCGGCCTCCCCGCTCGGGCAGGTCCTGCTCGGCGAACTCCCATTGGTTGACTGCCCGTACGCCGCTCTCCCGCAGTCCGGGGAGGCGGCACGCGGTGTGCGCCCAGCTCCGCAGTGCCGCGCTGCCGGTCGCCTCGCGGGGTTGCCGGGGCGGGGCTCCGGTGCCGGGCAGCGGGGTGTAGCTGAGATGCACGGGGGTGAGGCCGCCCAGGTCGGCCACGAGGAAGGCGTGCTTCTCGACGATCCGGCTCGAGGAGCGCAGTTGCAGCACTGGCAGGCTGTCGCACGCTCCGTTGCCCGGTGGCTCGGCGACGGCGTCGGTGAGGCCCTCGTCCGACACGTCGAGCGGACGCCCGGGGGACTCGGGGGCCAACAGGTCGCGCGTCCGCGCCTCGGCGATCCAAGGCGCGGTCAGATAGCGGACCTTGCCCGATGCACGGCTGACGGCGAGCGCGGCCGCCGTGGTCACGTCGGCCTCGTCGGAACGGGAGATGTCCAGGGACGCGTCGCCCGGCGAAGCGAGCGGCTCGCCGTAGCGCACCACGCGCCGGCCGTCGTGGAACAGCACGACAGCCTCCCGGCCGACGACATCCGCGTACAGCAACTGGGTGTTCCTGGGCGGAGGTTCGGCACTGGTGGCCTTCGCGACGCGGACCCGGGTGCCGGACGGCGGATCGGTCCAGGCGCCGAGCGCGCGCGTGATCAGCGCGTCGTCGTCGGTGCGCGCGCCCCGGGCCGGCCACGCGGTGAAGTCCACCCGCGAGGTGTCGGCCCAGGTGTCGCCGGAGGTACGGAGCAACTCGCCGGGGCCGAAGGCGAGGGGTACGTCGGCAGCTCGGGAGGGCTTTCCCGAGGGCGCGGAGCCGACGGTCGCCAGCAGCACCGCGCAACACAGGCCGACGATCCCTGCGGTGAGCCAGGCCAGTTGGTACCGGCGTCTGCGGCGCAGCAGATCGGTCGGACGGGTCTGTACGGAACAGGCGTCGAACTCCCGCGAACGCAGCAGCGCCTCCGCCGCCGGGCCCGCGGTCGTCGCCACGTCACAGGCGGCGAGCACCGCCTCGTCGGGCCGGGGCACCTGGGCGGCGGTGAGCAACTCGGCGACCTCGGAGCGGGGCAGCCCGTCCAACTGCAGCAGCACGAACGCCGCGCGGGCGGCCGCGGGAACCTCGGCGAGTGCCTGTCCCAGAGCGACCTCCTCGGTGCCGCCCGCGCGCGGGAACAGCCGCAGCCCCCAGACCACCGGGAGCATGGGGCGCAGCGCGCGGGGAGGCGGGAGGAAGCCGGGCCAGCCGCGCGGACGGCGGTCGTGCGCCAGCGCCGAGCGCAGCACGCGCGCCCGTGTGCTCGCCACCACGGGGTCGGGCGTGACCCTCCGCTGCTCGGGCACGCGGGGCGCGGCTCGGCCGACGCGGAATCCGGGCAGCGCGCGCTGTACCAGAGCGTGGGCGACCAAGACGCGCCGGTGCCTGCCCAGCGAGTGGGGGAGGGTGAGATAGGCGAGACGTACGAGCCGGGTGTACTGGTCGACGATGACGGCCTCGGCCTGGTCAAGGGCCACCCGCCCGGACCCCTTCGCCGAGGGCCGTTGCGATGTGCTCATTGATCAAGAAGCCTTCCAAAGGCTGACGACGTTGCGTCCTGACCACGTTCAAACGAGTGAATCGTGGGATGGTCACAGTCATCGCGTCGCCGGGGCCTCGGCCTGCCGTGGTCAGTCGACGTCGACCACCACCGAATGGCGGCCGCTGGCCCCGTCGGGAATCGTGCGGGTGCGCTTCTCGGTCTGGACCTCGCCCGTGCGGTCGGTGGCCCGCACCGTGAGCGTGTGACCCCCCGAGGTCGCCTTCCAGGGGAAGGACCACTGCCGCCAGGTGTCCCGGGTGTCCTCCGCGGCCAGATCGGCCTGCTGCCACGGGCCGTCGTCCACGCGTACCTCGACCTTGTCGATGCCCCGGTGCTGGGCCCACGCGACGCCCGCGACCATCACCGTGCCCGCCTTGGGCCGGGCGAAGGGCTTGGGGGTGTCGATCCGGGACTGGGTCTTGATCGGCGCCTTGCGCGCCCAGTCCCGCTTCACCCAGTAGGGGTCGTAGTCGTCGAACGTGGTCAGCTCGATGTCCTTGATCCATTTACAGGCGGACACGTAGCCGTAGAGGCCGGGGACCAGCATGCGTACGGGGAAACCGTGCACGAACGACAGTGGCTCGCCGTTCATGCCGAGGGCGAGCATCGCGTCGCGGCCGTCCATCACGTCGTCGACGGGGGTGCCGATGGTCATGCCGTCCACGGATCGGGCGACCAGCTGGTCCGCGGGTCCGCCCTTCGCCGGGGGCTCCACCCCGCACTCCGTCAACAGGTCGGCCAGGCGCACGCCGATCCATCGGGCGTTGCCCACGTACGGGCCGCCGACCTCGTTCGACACGCAGGTCAGGGTGATGTCGCGTTCGATCAGCTCCCGCCGCAGCAGGTCCTGGAAGGTGAGGGTCGTCGGCCGGTCGACGCCCTTGCCGTGGATGTGCAGACGCCAGGTGTCGGCGTTCACCTTGGGGACCACGAGCGCGGTGTCCACCCGGTAGAAGTCCTTGGCGGACGTCACGAACGGACTGATGCCGGGCACCCGGAGCCGGGCGCTCCTGGGCACCGGGTTCGCGGCCGACGCCGGGGCGGGCAGCTTGATCTGGTTCCGCGAGGCGATGGCGTCCCGGCCGCCCGCTGCGTTCAGCGATCGTCCGAGTACGCCGGCTCCGGCAGACGCGGCGGCAGCGGCGCCGGCCGCGATGATGAACCCGCGACGGTCCCACTCCGGCCGATCGACACCGTCCGGCGCTGACGTCGGCTCAGAAGCCTTGCCCACGGGGCGAAGGACGAGGCGGCCCGCGAGCCAGTACAACAGCGCGGCGCCGACGACGGACCCCGCCACCGAGGGCAGCGCGTCGGTGATGCCGGTGGAGTCGGGGCGTCCGGTGGCCGCCGTCGCACCGATCACCCCGAAGAGCAGCACTCCCGCCGCACCGACAAGGCGGTGGCGCAGGGAGAGGAGCCCCAGCACGAGCGCCAGCAGGGCGAGTACCGCGAGGATGCCTGATTGCAGGACGAGTTTGTCGTCCGTGCCGAACTGCTGGATGGCCCAGTCCTTGACGGGCGCGGGGGTGCGGTCGATCGCCGCGCCCCCGACCGCCACCACCGGGCCGGCCTCGGGCCGCACCGCCGCGGACACCAGTTCCGCGACTGCGAGCGCGGCGAACCCCGCAAGCAGCCCGCTCAGGGCGGCTGCCGGGAAACGCCACCGGTCGACCGGTCGGCGCAAGATTTCTCGCTCTGTCATCACATGAGGTATCCGGCACCGAAGACCTCATGGATTGCTCGACGCCCTCATTGATGGGAGAGAAGGGCCTGCTTGGCGCAACGCGGGCCCCGGGCGTGGGAGGAGGTGGCGGCGGCAGGCGTGTGCCGGATTGGTGCGGGTCGCGGGCTTACGCCCACCGCGCCACCACCCCCGGACGCCGGGAAAGCAACAGCGCCCCCTCGCGCGCCCCCGATCACGCCCTGATTCGCGCCCCCCGATGTTCATGGAACGCGCTTGCCGTGCAGGTCAGAACGCGCTTTCCGGAAGAAGGCGCGGCGGGGCCGGGTCGGCTGACTTGGCTGATTCATTACTGTTCGGCGCGGCATCGATTTCGGTGCCATGTGAACGAACCGGGGGTTGGCACGTGTATTCAGCACCTACCGGTGGCGGGAGAGGTGGCGACCCCTCTGATCGGCCACGGCGTCCCGGAACGCCAGGTTCCGTGGGCTCATCACTCATCCCATGTCCCTCATTTCGCACCGCTGAGGGTTCGCCAGCATTTTTCCGCCAGGTTTCACAGAATCCGCACAGGCCCCACAGGTGGGACGCACTATGTGACGCGTCAGAGCGACACGGACACGCACTGCGATGTGCCGGACGGGTCGTTGGGGGGGTGGGCCGTGGGGTGGAGACATCCCCTCGGTCCGACCGTGGAGGGGAACCACACACCGCATGAATCACACCGCACGAGCGACGGCTCTCGGCGCCGCCGCTCTGCTTCTCGCGCTCGCGCTGCCCGGCACGCCGGCATCGGCGGCCGAGCTGCCACGCATCGACCTACGCGTCCTGGTGGTGACCGACGGAGGCCCCGCCACCGCCGCGATCACCGCCGAACTCGACGGGCAGGGCACGCCGTACACGACGGTCGACCTGCGGCAGAGCGGACGGCCGGTGATCGACGCCGCGTTCCTCGCGGACACCGTCGACGGCAGGGCGCGCGCCAAGTTCCAGGCCGTCGTGCTGCCCAACGACAACCCGTTCACCGCCGGTTCGGCCGAGATGGCCGCCCTCGCCTCCTACGAGCAGACCTACGCCATCCCGCAGGTCGACGCCTACACGTACGCCAGGCCCGAAGCGGGGCTGCAGACACCCGAGTTCAGCGGTCCGCTCGACGGGGTGCGGGCCCAGGTGACCACGGCGGGCAAGGGCGGCCCCTTCGGCTACCTCGCCGGACAGGTGCCCTTCGAGGACAACGCCCCCACGACGAACGAGAGTTACGGCTTCCTGTCCGAGCCCGCACCGGGCGCCGACTTCACGAGTTACGTGGACGCGCCGATCCCCGGCACCTCGGACCGCGGCTCACTGGTCGGTGAGTACCGCCACGACGGGCGGCGCGAGCTGGTGGTGACCTTCGTCTACAACCAGCATCAGCAGCAGTTCCGGCTCCTCGCCCGCGGCATCGTGGACTGGATGACCCAGGGCGTCCAGCTCGGCTCGTCCCGCAACTACTTCGCCGTGCACGTCGACGACGTCTTCGGGGCCGACGACCGCTGGGACAGCGAGCTCAACTGCACCCCCGGCGACGTGGACTGCGCGCCGGGCCAGGGCACACCCGACCCGATCCGGATGACCGCCGACGACGCGGCCTACGCGGCCCAGTGGTCCAAGGGGCGCAAGTTCCCGCTCGACATGGCCTTCAACGGCGGTGGCAGCGAGCTCTTCCGCGAGGAGAACGGTGGCGCCGACCCCCTGGCGGACCGGCTGATCGCCGACCGGGGCGAGCACCGCTGGATCAACCACACCTACAACCACCCCTTCCTCGGCTGCGTCCAGGACGTCAGCGTCGTGCCGTGGGTCTGTGCGAAGAACGCCGACGGCGGCACGCGCTACGTCTCGCGTACGGAGATCTCCCAGCAGATCTCCGACAACCGCAACTGGGGGCAGCGCGCCGGACTCCCGCTCGACAACGACGAGTTGGTGACCGGAGAGCACTCGGGCCTCAAGGTCCTCCCGCAGCAGCCCGACGACAACCCGAACCTGAGCACGGCCCTGCGGGACAACGGCGTGACCTGGCTCGGCTCGGACAACTCGCGGGACCGGGGACAGCGCCCGGTGGGCTCGGCCCTGACCGTGCCGCGCTTCCCGATGAACGTCTTCTACAACGCGGGCCGCACCAGCGAGCAGATCGACGAGTACAACTGGATCTACACCCGCAAGGCGGACGGCGGCAGCGGTGTCTGTGAGAACTCCTCCGTCGCCACCTGCCTGGAAGGCCCCCTCGACCCCGCCACCGGCTACCAGGACCACATCGTCCCTGTGGAGTCGACGATCGCGATGGGGCACGTCCTGGCGAACGACCCCAGGCCGCACTTCATCCACCAGTCGAACCTCGCCGAGGACCGCATCGCGTACCCCGTGCTCGGCTCCGTCCTCGACGCGTACGGCGAGCTGTTCGCGGACAACGCCCCCGTGGTCAACCTCCGGATGGCCGGCATCGGCGGCGAGCTGCGCTCCCGCGCGGCCTGGGACACAGCCGTCAAGGCGGGCCGCGTCACCGCCTACCGGATCGGCGGCAAGGTGACCGTCCAGGCCCCGGCCGGCGTGGCGGTCCGTGCCACCATGCCCACCGGCACCGTGCAGCAACTCCTGCTTGGCACCGACCCGTTCGGGTCCGCGTACGCGGGAAGAACCTCCGGCTGGGTGTCCCCGTCGCTCCTCCAGAGCCGCGTCACGCTCAACCTGCCGTCCGCGCCGGCCTCGGCCAAGGCGGCCGGAGAGCCAGGCATCGCGAAGGCGGCCAAAAAGCTGCCGGTCCCGCCCGGCGCCGCCACGTACGTGAAGCCCGGCACCGACGGCCACACGCCACGCGCGCTGCCGACCCGGCGCTGACCTGACGGTCGCACCCGGTGGCCGGCCGGCCCCTCCCGGCCGGTCACCGGGCCCGAGAAGTCGCCCCGCACCGCCCCGGCGGTCAGGGGCACCACCGCACCACCATCCCCCCGCGCCGTACGACCCGCATGCCGCCGTTCACGGAACGCGCCCACCCCGGCCCACCGGGGCGGGCGCCGCCGTCGGCTCCCTCGCGTTCGTATCTCACCCGCGGAGCCCACCATGTCCGACTCGCCCTCACCCGTGCCGATACCGGCACCCTTCCCCGCTCCGTCGCGCCGGCCCGCACGGACCCGCGTCACCCTGCTGACCGAAGGCACGTACCCGCACAGCCACGGTGGCGTCAGCGTCTGGTGCGACCAACTCGTCCGCGGCATGCCCGACGTCGACTTCGGCGTGCTCGCCGTCACCGGCACCGGCCGCGAGAGCCTCGCCTGGGAGCTGCCACCGCACGTCGACGAGCCCGTCTGCCTGCCCATGTGGGGCCCGACCCCCACCGGTCACCCGCCGCGCGGCCGACGCCGACGCCAACTCCTCGGCTCCTACGAGCAGTTCCTCACCGCACTGCTCGACCCGGCCGCCGAGGACGGCTTCGCCCCCGCGCTGCACGACCTCGCCCGGCACGCCCGCGACGGCGCCCTGGCACCCGCGCTGCGCTCCGACCGGGCGGTACACGTCCTGACCTCCGTGTGGAACGCCCCCGGGCGCGCGACCGCCGAGGCGCGGCCGACGCTGCACGACGCGGTCACCGCCACCAGCCTGCTCGAACACGCGCTGCGCCCGCTCGCCGCCCGGCCTCCGGAGAGCGGCGTCGCACACGCGGTGAGCGGCGGCATCGCGGCCATGCCCGGCTTGGTGGGACGCCAACTCAACGGCGTGCCGCTGCTGTTGACCGAGCACGGCGTGTATCTGCGCGAGCGCTACCTCGGCTACCGCACGGGACCGTACAGCTGGCCCGTCAAGGCCTTGCTGCTCGGGTTCTTCCGGCTGCTCGCCGAGGAAACGTACCGCCAGGCCTCCCTGATCACCCCGGGCAACCGCTACAACCGCCTCTGGGAGGAGCGCGGCGGCGCGGAACCCTCCCTCATCCGCACCGTCTACAACGGCGTGGACCCCGAGGCCTTCCCGCCCGCGGGCCCCGAACCGCTGAGCCCCACCCTGAGCTGGGCGGGCCGGGTCGACCCCATCAAGGACCTGGAGACGTTGATCCGCAGCTTCGCGCTGGTCAGGCAGGAGATCCCGGACGCGAGACTGCGCCTGTTCGGTGGCACCCCGCGCGGCGGTGAGGCCTACCGCGAGCGCTGTGAAGCCCTGGCCGCCGAGCTCGGCCACGGCGACGCGGTGGTCTTCGAGGGCCGCGTGGAGCACATCAAGGACGCCTACTCGGCGGGCAACGTGGTGATGCTGTCCAGCATCAGCGAGGGCTTCCCCTTCACCCTGATCGAGGCCATGTCCTGCGGGCGGGCCACCGTCTCCACGGATGTGGGCGGGGTGCGCGAGGCCGTGGGTCCCACCGGACTCGTGGTGCCGCCGCGCGCGCCGGAGGCCATGGCGCGAGCCGTCGTCGAGCTGCTCCGCGACCCCGCACGCCGCGCCGCGATGGGCGAGGCGGCCCGGCTGCGCGTGATCGAGCAGTTCACGCTCCGCCAGACGGTCGACGCGTTCCGTTCGATCTACGAGGAGCTGGCCACTCCAGGTCAACAGGGCCTGTATCAACCGGAGTTCGTCAATCACCACCTCCCGGTCCCCGGCGAGGTGGCGGGATGAGCGGCCCCCTCCCTCTCAGACCGCGCGGCGGACACGCCCGTGGCGCGGAGCACGGCGAGGCCTACGGCGCCGACGACACCCTCGCCCTGCGCCTGGCGCGTCCACCCCGCACCGGCCCCCACGACAACCGGCCCCGCACACGCCCCGGCGTCGCGCTGCGCCCCGCCAGGGCCGACGACCCCGTGGACCGGCTCGCCGCCGAACTCGCCGAGGAGGCGGGCGCGGCCGTGCACGCCTACGAAGTCGCCGCGCTCCTCGAGTCGCAGGGCCTGACCGGCGACAGGATCCAGGAGACCTATGGGCACCCCGATCTGTTCTCGCTGGCCGACGCCGTCTTCCGGCGGGTGCCGCGCAGCCATCCGAAACCGCCTGTGCCGCCCGACCCCTGGCGCCCCGACCACCTGCGCTGCGCCCTGCGCGGGCTGCTCTTCGCGCTCCCCGGCACGGCCTACGTACTGGCGCAGGGCGCTTGGGGGCCGGCCTCCGGTCTTTACGGGCTGATCGCCGCCGCCCTGGTGTCCTGGGCCTGGTCCCAGGCGCTGAGCCACCGCGCGTACAGCAGGCTCGCGACCGGGCGGCACGAGGCGGGGCGCACCCTGCTGGCCGGCGCGCCGCTCGGCATCGTGGCGGCGTCGGTCACCGGCCTGCTTGTCGCGGGCCCGGGAGCCGCCGCGCTGTTCGCCGTCGGGCAGTCCTGCTACCTCGCCGCGGCCGGGCTGCTCCTGGTGCTCGGCCACGAGAAGATCCTCGCGGCGGCGCTCCTGCCGGTCGTGGCGGGCGCGGCCGCCCTGCCGTGGTGGCAGCCGCCGGAACTCCTGCGCGTCGGACTGCCGCTGCTCACCGTCCTGCTCGCGGCGGCCGCCGCCGGGCACGCCCTGCGCTCGGCGCTGCGGACGACACCGGTGCCGGGCCCCGCGCCACACCTGGCGCACTCGCTCCCGTACGGCCTGTTCGGGCTCGCGGCCGGCGCGCTGACCGCGGTGGCGGGACACCAGGAGCCGTACGCCGTCATCGTGCTGACGCTCAGCATGGGCCTCGCCGAGTGGCTCCTCTACCGCTACCGCGGTCTCGCCGTGGCCGCCCTGCACGCCTCGACCACTCCACGAGGCTTCAGGCTGCGCTCCGCGCGTGCGCTCGCCGTGTGCGGCACCGCCTATCTCGTGCCGCTCGCCCTGGGCGCCGTACTCGTCGGCGCGGGCGTGACCCGGCTCCTCCTGCTCGGGGCCGTGCTGTGGATCGCCCTGCTCCTCCAGGCGTTCGGCGCGGCCTGGCCGTCCGCCGCGCCCTGCCTCGCCGCCGCGGCCCTCGCGACGGCACTGCCGCTCGCCGGCACCGTCTCGACGCCCACCGCCCAACTCATCGGCTGCGGCGCCGCCGCGTCGGCGCTCCTCGCCGTCGCCGTCCACCACTTGGGCAGGCCCACGGCGCACGCCTGAGCCGACCCGCGCCGCATCCACTGGGCCCGGCCCCCGCCCGCCCGCACCACCTCCGTCACCGTCCCAGCATCAGGAGCACTCATGGCATCCGCACCACTCGTCGCCGTCACCGGAGCCGAAGGCTTCATCGGCTCGCACCTCACCGAGGCGCTCGTCGCGTCGGGTCACCGGGTCCGCGCGATGGCGCAGTACAACTCCTTCTCCTCCTACGGCTGGCTGGAGACCCTCGCACCCGAGGTGCTCGCCGAGGTCGAGATCGTCCTCGGCGACGTACGCGACCCCGGCTCGGTCCGCGGCCTGGTCACCGGCGCCGAGACCGTCTACCACCTGGCCGCCCTCATCGCGATCCCGTACTCCTACCAGGCCCCGCACAGTTACGTGGACACGAACGTGACCGGCACGCTCAACGTCCTCGAAGCCGTGCGCCACCTGGAGATCCCCCGCCTGGTGCACACCTCCACCAGCGAGACGTACGGCACCGCGCAGACCGTGCCGATCACCGAGGACCACCCCATCAACACCCAGTCCCCGTACGCCGCTTCGAAGGCCGGCGGCGATCGGCTCGCCGACAGCTACCACGCGAGCTTCGAGACTCCCGTGGTCACCCTGCGCCCCTTCAACACCTTCGGGCCGCGCCAGTCGATGCGGGCCGTCATCCCGACCGTCATCGGCCAAGTGGCCTCCGGCTCACGGGAGATCACCCTCGGCGACCTGCGGCCGACCCGCGACTTCACCTTCGTCGCGGACACCGCGCAGGCCTTCATCGCCGTCGGCACCGCGCCCGCGGACGCGGTCGTGGGCCGCACCTTCAACGCGGGCACGGGCGGCGAGATCTCCGTGGGCGACCTGGTGCGGCTCATCGGCAAGGTGATGGAGGCCGACCTCGACGTGCGCGAGGACGAACAGCGCATCCGCCCCGCGGCCTCCGAGGTGATGCGCCTGGTGGCCGACGCGAGCCGGCTGCGCGCGGCCACCGGCTGGGCGCCCGGGCACGACCTGGAACAAGGCCTGGCCCGCACCATCGAGTTCTTCCGCGACCCGGCCAACCTGGCCCGCTACAAGACGGACATCTACAACATCTGAACCCCCCGAACGGCACTGAAGGCCCGTCAGTACACCTGCGCATTTGGCCACTTGACCGCTTCTGGTCACTCACAGGGGAGACAACCATGCACGCAGTCATTCTTGCCGGGGGCAAGGGCGTCCGGCTCCGGCCGTACACCACCGCGCTGCCCAAGCCGCTCGTCCCGATCGGCGACCAGCACGCCATCCTGGAGATCGTCCTCCGCCAGCTGGCGAGCGCCGGCTTCACCAGCTGCACCATCGCGATCGGCCATCTGGGCCACATCATCCGCGCGTACGTCGGCAACGGCTCCCGCTGGGGCCTGCGCGTCGGCTACTCCACGGAGGACAGCCCGCTCGGCACCATGGGCCCGCTCCTGACCATGATGGACCGGCTGCCCGAACACTTCATCGTGATGAACGGCGACATCCTCACCGACCTCGACTACGCGGACGTCCTGAACAGCCACCGCACGTCAGGGGCGCCGCTGACCATCGCCACGTACGCCCGTCAGGTGCGCATCGACTTCGGCGTGCTGACCACCGAATCGGAGCGCGTGGTCGCCTTCACCGAGAAGCCGAGCGTGGACTACCGCGTCTCCATGGGGGTGTACGGACTCTCGCGCGACACGCTCGCCTCCTACACGCCGGGCCTGCCGCTCGGCTTCGACGAGCTCGTCATCGACCTGCTGAAGACCGAGACCCCGCCGCACGCCTACGCGTTCGACGGATACTGGCTCGACATCGGACGCCCGGACGACTACGACCGTGCCAACGCGGAGTTCACCTCGCACCGCTCCCTTCTCCTCAAGGGAGCGTGAGGGGACCGTGCGCATCCTCGTCCTCGGCTCCACCGGGTACCTGGGCGGGCACATCGCCGAGCGGCTGCACGCCCTGCCGGGCGTGCGGCTGCTCCGCGGCGGCCGCGCCCCCTCGGACGACCTCCGGGTCGACCTCGCCGACATGACGCCCGCCGCGCTGGCCGAGCAGCTGACCCGGGCCGAGCCCGACGCCGTGGTCAACTGCGTGGGCGCGGTCGGCGGCAGCGCGCTGGCCCTCGCCGAGGCCAACGCCCGTGGCCCGGCCGCCCTGTGCGAGGCCATGCAGTCGGCGGTGCCCGCCGCGCGCCTGGTGCACCTCGGCTCGGCGGCCGAGTACGGGCCGACCGGCATCGGCGAGCGCACGGCGGAGGAAGCCTGCGCCCGCCCGGTCGCCCCGTACGGAGCCACGAAGCTGGCCGGCACCCTGGCCGTCCTCGACGCGCGGCTCGACTCGCTCGTGCTGCGTGTCACGAACCCGGTGGGCCCCGGCGCACCCCGGGCCGGACTGCCGGGGCGGCTCACCGCCGACCTCGGCCGCGCGGTCGCCCGGACCCCGCACGCCACCGTCCACCTCGGCGACCTCTCCGCGTACCGGGACTTCGTCGACGTACGCGACGTGGCGCACGCCGTCGCGCTGGCCGTGAGCCTGCCGGGGCGGCTGCCGCGCCTGCTCAACATCGGCAGCGGCCGTGCCGTGCCGGTGCGCGATCTGGTGCACGGTCTGGTCGGCGCCGCGGGCTTCACCGGACGCGTCGAGGAGTCCCTCGGCAAGGTGGGCCGGTCGGTGGCCGTGCCCTGGCAGTGCGCCGACATCGGGGCCGCACAGCGGGAGTTGGGCTGGACGCCGACGCACTCCCTGCGGGATTCGGTGACCGCGTTGTGGACCGCGGACGGTGCGCCCCGGACCCGGCCGGAGCGCGCCGACGGCTCGCCGCCTCTCGCGCCGGCCGGCGGGGACGCGCGATGACCCTGCTGGTGCCGCTGTACGTCCACCCGGCCGCGGACCCCGCGGCCTGGCAGGCGTTGGTGGCGGCCGCGCCCCAGTTGTACGGCGTCGTCCTGAACGCCGCCGACGGCCCGGGCGCGGCACCCGACCCCGCCTTCACCGCCGCCTCGCGGGCCCTGCGCGAGGCGGGGGTGCGGGTGCTCGGGTACGTCGACACGGCGTACGGTGAGCGGCCGCTGGCCGACGTCGCCGACGACCTTGACCGGCACCGCGCTTGGTACGGGGTCGACGGCTGCTTCCTGGACCAGGTCGCGTCCGGGCGCCGTGAGCTGCGGCACTGCCGGCGCATGGTCCGCTCGCTGCGGGAGCGGGGCGCGGACACGGTGGTCCTCAACCCGGGCGTCCATCCGGCGCCCGGCTATGCCCGCGCCGCCGACCTGCTCGTCACGTTCGAGGGGCACTGGACGACGTATCTGCGCTCCTTCGCCGCCCCGCCCTGGACGGCCCGACACCCCCCTGAGCAGTTCTGCCACCTCGTCTACGGAGTGCCGCCCGCACTGGCCCGCCTCGCCGGGCGCACCGCCGTGCAACGGGGCGCCGGGGTGCACTGCGCGGTGCCCGGCGCGGGACCCAACCCCTGGACACAACCACCGCCCCCGCCCGTGTCCGGAGGGACGTCGTGAGGCGCCGCAGCACAGCCGGAGGGACGTCGTGAAGCACGTCGTGAGGCCCCGCGCCTCCTGGCTCGGCCCGCTCCTCGTCACCGTCCTGCTGCTCGCCGGCTGTTCTTCGGCGGAGCGGGACGGCGATACCCCCGACCGCTGGCGGCCCCGGCCCGGCACCGCCTGGCAGTGGCAGCTCGACGGGCGCGTCGACCCGCGCGTGGACGTCCCGGTCTACGACATCGACGGGTTCGAGAACCGCGCGTCCGACGTGGCCCGGCTGCACCGCGACGGGCGCCGCGTCATCTGCTACATCAACGCCGGTGCCTGGGAGTCCTTCCGCCCCGACAGCGACGACTACCCCGCATCCGTACTCGGCCGCGCCAACGGATGGAAGGGCGAGCGCTGGCTCGACATCCGGCGCCTGGACGTCCTGCGTCCGCTTCTCGCGGAGCGCTTCGACATGTGCCGCCGCAAGGGCTTCGACGCGATCGAACCCGACCTGCTCGACAGCTACCTCAATCGCACCGGGTTCCCCCTGACCGCGCGCCACCAGCTGGCCTTCAACCGCATGGTCGCCCGCCTCGCGCACGACCGCGGCCTGTCCGTCGGCCTGAAGAACGACCTCCCGCAGATCCCGCGGCTCGTGCGGGACTTCGACTTCGCGGTCAACGAGGAGTGCGCCCAGTACGGCGAGTGCGCCTCACTCACCCCCTTCGTCAAGGCGGGCAAGGCGGTGCTGCACGTCGAATACGCCGTGCCCAACGACAAGTTCTGCGCCCAGTCGAAGCGCCTCGGCCTGTCGTCCATGCGCAAGAAACTGGAACTGGACGAATGGCGCAGGCCCTGCTGAGGCGCGCGGGGGAAGCCGCGTAACCGATGATCTTGCTCTCGCGTTGGTGTGCCGGGGCTCGGCATGTCCTGCCGGGCCATGACATGAAGGCTTGAGGGTCACTCATCATGCACGACATCACCAGGAAGATCGCCGCGGGGATCGGGGCCATGGCCGCGGCGCTGGGCTGTGTCATCGTCTCGGGTCCGTCGGCGGTGGCCGACGGCAAGTGGTGCAACCACTCCGTGTGCATCGAGACGTACGACAGCGGCACCTACCTCGGCCGGGTCGAGGTGTCGGTCACCAACACCAACCAGCCGCACCGCATCAGCGCGCGCGTGTGGACGACCAACGGCTGGAGCGGCAACACCAAGGTCGAGGACGTCGACGCGTTCAGGACCTACCGCGACCAGGCCTACCCCCAACGCCACTTCCCCGCGGGCACCCGGCTCTGCGCGGAGGGCTTCCGCGGCGGCGCCAGCGTGGGCCTGCCCTGCGTCACCATCACGGGCTGACGGCGCATCGGCCGGGGCTGCCGTGTGCGGGGCCCCGGCTTCCGGAACGCCAGGTTCCTTGGGGGTCGCCTGCCGGGCCTGCTTCCTGTGTCGTACGCGCCCTGCGCGCGCGGCTCCTATCGTGAGGTCCGTGACCACCGCCTTCCGCTCCTGGCAGCGGCGCCTCCCGTGGCCCCTGACCCCGCAGCTCACGGACCTGGCCGTGGCCGCGGTCGTCGCGCTCCTCACGGGCCTGGACGCGGCGGTCAACGGCCCCGGCCACCGGCAGGCCGACTGGCTGACCTGGCTGCTGTTCGCCGTGTCCGTCGCGGCACTCCTGGTGCGCAGCCGGTGGCCGGTCGTCGTCACCGTCGTCACCGGGGCGGCCTGCGCGGGCTGGGCGCTGTACGGGCACATCGGGGAGCTGCTGAACCTGCCGGTGATGGTCGCGTTGTACGCCCTCGCCGTACGGGGCGACCGGCGCCGCACGCTGCGGACTGCCGTGCTCGCCGCCCTCGTGTCGGGGACGGTGTCGGTCATCGCGGGCAAGGACGTGGCACAGCCGCAGGGCGCCCCGCTCCTGGAGATGCTCTGGCCCCTCGTGCCGCTGCTGCTCGGCGAAGTGGTGCGCGGACGGCGGGAGTTGCTGCGGGAGTACGCCGACCGGGCCGAGCGGGCCGAGGCCGACCGGGAGCGGGAGGCGCGGCGCAAGGTCGACCAGGAGAGGGTGCGCATCGCGCGCGAACTGCACGACGTCATCGCCCACACCGTGTCGGCGATGACCGTGCAGGCGGGCCTCGCCCTGGACGCCCTCGACAGCAGACCCGAGGTGGCGCGGACGGCGATGAGGCAAGTGCGGGCGTCGGGCAAGGAAGCCGTGCGCGAGCTGCGGACCACGGTGGGGGTGCTGCGCGAGGCCAGGCGGACGGCCTCCGCCGACCCGGCTCCCCGCCTCGCGCAACTGGACGAACTGGTGGAGGGGGTACGCGGCACCGGGCTGCGGGTGTCCCTGCACACCGACACGGGTGGCCGGGAGCTGCCGCAACTGGTGGAGTTGGCGGCGTACCGCATCATCCAGGAGGCCCTGACCAACGTGATCAAACATGCGGACGCCCGGCACGTGGCGGTAGCGGTGTCGGTGGCGGGCGAGAGCCTGGCCGTGGAGATCACCGACGACGGCCCGGTGCGCTCCGGGGCCTCGGGCGAGGGGTACGGCCTGATCGGCATGCGCGAGCGGGCCACGACGATGGGCGGCGACCTGGAGGCGGGCCCGCTGCCGAGCGGTGGGTGGCGGGTGCGCGCGGTGCTTCCCGTCGAGGGAGGCGCGCGATGAGCGGCCGGATCCGGGTCCTGTTGGCCGACGACCAGACCGTCGTCCGTGCGGGGTTTCGCGCGCTGCTCGACCTCACCGACGACCTCGCCGTGGTCGGCGAGGCGGCGGACGGTGTCGCGGCCGTGGAGCTGACCCACACCACTCGCCCGGACGTCGTCCTGATGGACATCCGCATGCCGCGGGTGGACGGCCTCGAAGCCACGCGCCGCATCGTCGCCGACCGCGCCCTCGACGCCGTACGGGTCCTGGTCCTGACCACCTTCGAGGCCGACGCGTACGTCTTCGAGGCGCTGCGCGCGGGCGCCGCGGGCTTCCTGCTCAAGGACATCGAACCGGACGACCTGCGCACCGCGATCCGCACCGTGGCCGCCGGGCAGAGCCTCCTGGCGCCCGGTGTCACGCGCCGGGTGATCGAGGAGTTCGCCCGCCTCAAAGCGCCCGAGGCCCAGGCGCTGCGGCTCCTCGACCCGCTGACGGACCGGGAGCGCGAGGTGCTCGCGCTGGTCGGCCGCGGACTGTCGAACGACGAGATCGGCGCACGGCTCCTGATGTCGCCGCTGACGGCGAAGACGCACGTCAGCCGGTCGATGACCAAGCTCGGGGCGCGCGACAGGGCCCAGTTGGTGGTGCTCGCGTACGAGACGGGCCTGGTGCGCGCGGGCGAAGCCTGAGCCGGGCGGCCACCGTCCCGCCGGCCGTACTCCCGGGGGAGTAGTCGTCGACTCCCGTGGGCAGATGTGCGGGGCGTTCGGCCTCCGTAGCGTCGACGGCATGATCGAAGCACGGGAACTCACCAAACGGTACGGCGACAAGGCGGCTGTCGACCGGCTCACCTTCAGCGTCCGCCCCGGCCGCGTGACCGGCTTCCTCGGCCCGAACGGCGCCGGGAAGTCGACCACCATGCGCATGATCCTCGGCCTCGACGCGCCGAGCGGCGGCACGGTCACGGTCAACGGGCGGCGCTACGACCGCCTCGGCGCGCCCCTGCGCGAGGTCGGCTCGCTCCTGGACGCCAGGTCGGTGCACGGCGGGCGCACCACGCGCCGGCACCTCCTCGGCCTGGCCCGCAGCAACGGCATCGGTGCGCGCCGGGCCGACGAGGTACTCGAGGCGGTGGGCCTCGCGGATGTCGCGGGACGGCGGGCCAAAGGGCTCTCCCTGGGCATGGGCCAACGCCTGGGCATCGCGGCCGCGCTGCTCGGCGACCCCGGCGTACTCATCCTGGACGAGCCGGTGAACGGCCTGGACACCGAGGGCATCCGCTGGATCCGCGACCTGCTCAAGTCCCTTGCCGCGGAAGGCAGGACGGTGTTCCTCTCCAGCCATCTCATGAGCGAGATGGAACTGACCGCCGACCACCTGATCGTGATCGGCCGCGGCCGGCTCCTCGCGGACACGGACATGAGGGACTTCATCGAGACCAACTCCCAGGGCGCCACCCTGCTCCGTACGCCCGACGCCGAGGCGCAGCGGATGCGGGTCCTCCTGGAGACGGCGGGCGCCTCCGTGCGGCTGGACGCGCGCGGCGGCTGGCGGGTGGATGGCCTGCGGCCCGCCGAGATCGGCGAGCTGGCCCGCACGCAGGGCCTGGCCGTCCATGAACTCACCCCCGTCTTCTCCTCCTTGGAGGAGGTCTACACCGACATGACGCGGACCTCGGTGGAGTACCGGGGCACGACGGCGACGGCGACGCCGTACGAAGCCGTGGCGTCCAAGGGAAAGGAACCGGTCCGATGAAGACGACAGCGACGCCGACAGCGACGCCGACAGCGACGGCAACAGGGATGGCAACAGGGACGGCGCCGGGGAAAATGAGCACCGCCCCGCCCGCCCCCGGCTTCCGCGAGGCACTGGCCTTCGAGTGGACCAAGTTCGCGGGCCTGCGCTCCACACGCTGGACACTGCTCGTGACCGGCGCACTCACCGTCGTCGGCGCGGTGTTCGTCGGCCTCAGCGGCAGCCTGCAGCCCGACGACACGGTGCTCGGCGGCAGCCTCACCCTCAGCGTCGTCTCGCTGATGATCGCGGGCACGGTGGGGGCGCTGACCATGTGCGGCGAGTACGCGAGCGGCACCATCGCCGCCACCCTCACCGCCGTACCGCGCCGCGGCCGGGTGCTCGCCGCGAAGGCGACGCTGGTCGCCTGCCTGCTGTACGCCACCGGGCTTGTCTCCTGCGCGGTGGCCTATCTCCTCGGCGACGCGGTCCTGGAGGACGGCACGTACGCCCAGGGGGAGCCGATGCCCGCGCTGCTCGGCATCGCGGGGCTCTTCGCGCTCGTCGGACTCATCGGCCTCGCGGTCGGCACCCTCTTGAAGCACTCGGCCGGGGCCGTCGTCACCGTGGTCGGCGTACTGCTCCTGCCGTCCCTGTTCGGACCGCTGCTCGGTGACCTTCGGCGCTGGGTCGCGGGCGCGACGCCCACGGCCGCCCTCGAGAAGCTCACGCAGACCTCGGACGCGAGCCCGGAGGCCGTCGGCAGCCTCGGCGCCTGGCCCTCGCTCGGCCTGGTCGCCGCGTACACCCTGCTGCTCCTGGGGGTGGCCGGGTGGCGCCTGCGCCGAAGGGACGTATGAGCGGACGCTTTGCGATTCTTTTACAGTGGGTGTAGAAGTGAGACGTGCTTCTCCACCCGCTGTCGTCGTCAGACCGGGGTGCCGCGTCCGGCGTGGCGAGCTGCCCCGGTCCCGCCGAGAATGACCGGCACGCCCCTTCGTCGGAACGGAGCCACCGTTGCTGTCCGCCGTCCTCGGTCTGCTCGCCGTCCTCGTCCTGACCGCGGGCACCGGCTACTTCGTCGCGCAGGAGTTCGCGTACGTGGCCGCGGACCGCCTCGCTCTCGCCCGCGAGGCGGCAGCGGGCGACAGGCGGGCCGCCCGTGCGGTGCAGGTCCTCGGGCGCCTCTCGTTCATGCTGTCGGGCGCCCAGCTGGGCATCACCGTCACCGGGCTGGTCGTCGGCTTCCTCGCCGAACCGTCCGTGTCCGGACTCCTGAAACCCGCCCTGGACGGCACAGGCCTCTCGGACGGCGTCGTCTCCGCACTCTCCGTGGTCCTCGGCTTCGTCTTCGCCACGGTGCTCCAGATGGTCCTCGGCGAGCTCGCCCCCAAGAACCTCGCGCTCGCCGTCCCCGAGCGGCTCGCGAAATCCCTCGCCCCCTCCACACTGGCGTATCTGAAGGTCGTCGGCCCCCTCGTCCGCGTCTTCGACGGCGCGGCCGACCGGCTGCTGCGCCGGATCGGCATCGAGCCCGTCGAGGAACTGCACCACGGCGCCACGCTCGAAGAGCTCAGCCACCTCATCGGCGAGTCCCGCGAGCACGGCCGGCTGCCCCGCGAGAGCGCCGAACTGCTCGACCACGCCCTGGAGTTCACCGAGCGTACGCTGGACGAGGTGATGGTGCCGCGGGCGGACGTCACGTTCGTGCGCAAGGACGCCACAGCGGACGAGGCCGTGCGGCTCATCGCCCTCCACGGGCACTCGAACTACCCCGTCATGGGCGACCACCCGGACGACGTCGCGGGCGTCATCGGGGTGCGCGAACTGATGCGGCTGCCCGCCGCCCGCTTCGACCGGGCCACGGCGGGCGCCGAGGCCCGCCGCCCCCTGCTGCTGCCCGACACCCTGCCGCTGCCGGGCGCGGTGGCGCAGATGCGCGAGCGTGACGACGAGTTCGCGGTCGTCCTCGACGAGCACGGGGGAGTGGCGGGCATCGTGACGTACGAGGACATCGCCGAGGAACTCGTCGGGGACATCGCCGACGAGTCGGACACCGTCGTCGAACTCGCGGTCGCGGACGGCGCGGGCTGGCTCGTCGACGCGGGCCGCCGCCTGGACGAGGTGGCCGCCGCGACCGGCATCGGCCTGCCCGAGGAGGACGACTACGACACCGTGGCGGGGCTGATCGTCGACCGGCTCGGCCGCTTCCCGGCCATCGGCGACCGTCTGACCGTGGAGCTGCCCGACGGCAGCCGCGTCGCCGTCGCCGTACTCGGCCTCGATCGCCACGTCCCCGAGCGCGTACGGATCGAGCGCCTGCCCGCTGCGGACGCGCCGACCGCCGAGGAGGCCCCGGCATGAGCTTCCCCCTGGCCCTCTTCGTGACCGTCCTGCTGCTGATCGCCAGCGGCTTCTTCGTCGCCGCCGAGTTCGCCCTCGTCGCCGCCAAACGGCACCGCGTGGAGCGCGCGGTCGCCGCCGGGCAGCGCGGCGCCAAGTCCGCGCTCGCGGGCATGCGGGAACTGTCCCTGATGCTGGCCGGGGCCCAACTCGGCATCACCGTCTGCACCTTGGGTCTCGGCTCGGTCTCCAAGCCCGCGATCTCCCACGCACTCGACCCGCTCCTCGCGAAGCTGGGCCTGCCCGCCGGACTCAGCTACGGCATCGCCTTCGCGCTCGCCATGATCGTCGTGGTGTTCCTGCACATGGTCGTCGGCGAGATGGCCCCCAAATCCTGGGCCATCGCCCACCCCGAGCGCTCGGCGATGCTGCTCACCCCGCCCTTCCGGGCCGTGGTCAAGGTCGTGCGCCCGCTGCTCACCGTCCTCAACAAGGTCAGCAACGCGCTCGTGCGGCTGTGCAAGGTCACTCCGCGCGACGAACTCACCTCGGTGCACAACCGCGAGCAACTCGCCCATCTGGTCGAGGAATCGTGGCGGCTCGGCCTGATCAGCGACGCCGACTCCGGCCTCATCACCACCTCGCTCACCGTGCCGCTCACCGCGGTGGGCGACCTGCAGACCGCGGCCGCGCAGATCACGTCCGTCGCGGCCGACGCGAGCATCGACGAGGTCCTGGAGACGGCCGCCGCGAGCGACCGCACCCGCCTCCTCGTCACGGACGGCGCCACCGTCCTCGGCTCGGTGCACGCCCGTGACGCCCTGGTGGCCCGCGCCCGAAGCCGCGCACCGACCGCCCGGGAGCTGGCGCGCCCCGTCCCCGAGCTCGCCGCCGACGACACCGTCGCCCACGCCGTCGAGGAACTGCGCCGCCTCCGCGCCTCGCTCGCCGTGCTCTGCGACGAGTCGGGCCGGCTCACCGGCCTGGTCAGCCTGGACGACCTGCTCGCCCGCCTGATGGAACCGCGGCACCCGGTCACGGGCCGCCGATGAGTCCCGTCCGGTACGCCCGCACCGCCCATCGCCGGTCCGCCCGCCGCGCCTCTCCCCGGTCCGCACGAAGCGCCCCTCCTGGCACGAAAAGCCACCCGGTACGGGGATATACGGGGCACGTTCCCGGTGGCTAGTGTGCTGGCAATGTCCCGCGCCGACGAAGCCATCCGTCGCCACCCGGCCGCCCGCGTGAGTGCGGCACCGCGGTGAAGTTCCGAAGACCGCCTCCTCCCTGTCCGCAGGCGGTCACCTACCGATGCGCCCCGGCGACGGTGGCGGCCGGCCGCCAGGTCATCACGCTCCTCGACGCGGGCGGCCGGGAGATCGGACATCTCGTCCACCAGGTGTGCCACCTGTGCGCCGCCGCACGCGTCGAGACCATCGCGATCGCGGGCCCCTGGCAGGGCCTGGGCCTGGGGCGCGAGGCCCTGCACCGCGCCACGGACCCCTGGCCGGGTTACGCGTGGACCACCTCCCGGCAGTCCGCGGACGGCCGGAAGTTCTTCGCCGCGCTGGCGGAGGAGACCGGCATCGATTTCGTGCCGGGTGCCGCGGGATGCCCGCACATCAGCGCCCGATCACGGGAGTCGAGGACCGGGGGAACGTCCCTCTGAGGCACCTGCCTGGGAGGCTCGGGGGAACGAACCTCTGAGGCACCTGCCTCCGAGGCACCCGTCGGACCTAAATCCGCACGCGATAGCGTTCGTCGCCGTGACGATCGACACGGGTGGGATTACCGCCGACCCCGGGCACGCGAGGGTGACCGCAGGACAAGGGCGAACCGCGCGCCGCGCCGCCGACCTCGTCGTCCTTCTGACGCCGCCCCTGCTGTTCGTGGTGCCCGTACTGCTGATCAGGGCCCGGCTGATCGACGACGGATTCATCTTCCTCAACCTGGTCTCGCTCTTCATCAGTGGCCTGGTGGCCTCCTACGCCCACATGGGCTGGCACACGCGCCCGCACGACGGCGACCTGCTGTCGGCCCGCACCCTGACAGGGCGGCACACCGTCGACCTCTCGCGGCTCACCAAGGTCGGCCGCCTCGAAGTACCCGGCGAGGCCCGGATCGACGACCGGCTCATCCTCACCGACGCGCACGGCGTGCGGCTCGTCCTCGACAAGCTCGCGGGCGGCGACGACACGGTCGACTCCCTGGTGCGCGAGGCCCTGCTGCGCAGGCCGCCGGGCGCGGGCGTCGTCGTGTCGGACCGGGCCGCCGAACGCCTCGGCCTGCGCACGGAGGTGAGCCGCCCGCACGGCCGCCTCAAGGCGGGACGCACCATCCGCGAGGGGCTCACCGCGTGGGTCCCCCTGCTGTCGTTGCTCGTGGTAGCGCCGGTGGGCTTCGGCCTGCTGGTGGCCGCTTTCCTGCTCTCCGACCTCAGCTGACGTCCCTGGGGCGGAAGGCCGTCAGGCATGCTCGGCGGCTGTCGGGGGCACTCGGTGACCGGGCGCGTACCGCGCGCCCATGGTTCTGGGAGGACACGATGACGCAGTCTCGATTGCACATACGAGGCTTGACCAAGAGGCCCTTGGCCGGCCGCTCGGCGGAGAACGAATCGCTGACAGCGGCAGGCCGTGCGGGCTTCGTCGCACGGGGTGTCGTCTACGTCCTCATCGGCGCGCTCGCCCTTCGGATCGCCCTCGGCAGCAGCGATGAAGAAGCCGACCGGCAGGGTGCGTTGGCCCAGGTCCGCGAGCAGCCCTTCGGCGACGTGATGCTGTGGGCGCTCGTCGTCGGCTTCGGCTCCATGGCTCTGTGGCGGGGCGCCCGCGCGGTGGGGAGGCGGGGGCCCCACCGCAAGGCCCCGTCCCGGGCTCTCGACGGCGGCAGGGCGCTCTTCTACGCCTTCGTCTGCTGGGCGACCGCGGCGTACGCGAACGGGGAGAGCCAGGGCTCCAGCGGCGACGCCAAGTCTCAGGACTACACGAAGACCGCGCTGGAACTACCCTACGGTCGCTACCTGGTGGGGGCCGCGGGGGGTGTGCTGATCGGCGTCGGGGTGGTGCTCGCCGTACGGGCGATGATGCGCCGCTTCCTGAAGCAGCTGGACCTCGGCTCCCTCAAGGGCCGCACCCGGCAGGTCGTCACGGTTCTGGGGGTGACCGGCGGTGTCGCACGCGGCGCCGTGTTCGCCGCCGCGGGCGTCTTCATCGTGACGGCGGCCGTGCAGTTCGACCCCGACGAGGCCAAGGGTGTGGACGCGACGCTCCGCAGCTTCTCGCACACCCCCGCCGGCCCCTGGCTGCTTGCCGCCGTCGCGGCCGGTCTCATCCTCTTCGGCGTCTTCTCCTTCGCCTCCGCGCGCTGGCGTCGGCTCTGAGGGACACGGGGAGAACACCAGGACACCGCGGGCGGCGCCTAGACCGGCGCCGTCTCGTCGGCCTTGAACGCACCACCGTGGCCCGGCACGATCACGTCGGCGGCGGCAAGGACGCGCAGCCGTGACGTACGCAGCGTGGCGTGGTCCGGGGACACCGGGTCGTCCACCGGGCCGTTCGGCCGCCACCACAGGTCGCCCACGAACGCGATGGTGCCCTCGGCGGTGCCCGCGAGCAGCGTGATGTCCTCGCGGCTGTGCCCCGGAGTGCGGATGAGCCGCAGGGACGGGGCGAGTTCATGGCCTTCGGCGTCCCGGTCGGTCCACTGGTCGTTCTCGTAGATCGCCTTGTGGTCGTGGACCCGGGCCCGCCCGAACAGGCCCACGTTCATGGTGTTGTCCGGGTGGTGGTGGCTGAGCACCACGTCCGTGATGTCGTCCGGGCCGAGGCCCAACTCCGCGAGCGGGCCCAGGATCCGGTCCCGGCTCGCCACCATGCCCGGGTCGACGATCACGTGCCGGTCGGCGTCGCGTACGTAGGAGACCGTGGCGGCGACCCCGGGGCCGGTGGAGCCCGTGTAGCCGGTGGTCAGGATCGTGTAGGTGGCGCTCTGGCCAAGCGGTGCGTCTGTCGTCATGCCGATGAGTCTTCCGGTCCGGCGGCGTGGCAACGAGTGGCCCTTCTGCCACTGATCGCAGGAAACGTGCCACACTCCCGTATGCCGCCTTTCGTGACCATCGCCGCCTACGCTCCGACGGGCGTCGGCATCCTCGGCGCCGGCATCGTCTCCGAGGTGTTCGACGAGCGCGGCCCCGGTCTGCCCCGCTTCGACTTCGCCCTGTGCACCGACCGGCCCGGACAGGTCCGCACCGACACCGGGGTGCCGATCACCGTGGAGCACGGGCTTGACCGGCTCGCCGCCGCCGACCTCGTGATCGCCCTGCCCTGGGCCGACTTCCGTACGCCGCCCGCGCCCGCCGTCCTCGACGCGCTCACCGCGGCCCACGAGCGGGGCGGCCTGGTCGCGGGGCACTGTGTCGGGGCGTTCGCCCTGGCCGCGGCGGGGCTGCTCGACGGGCGGCGCGCGACCACCCACTGGCGGTTCGCGGAGCTCCTTGCGGGGCGGTACCCGGACGTCACCGTGGAGGCCGGGGCCCTCTACATCGACGAGGGGCAGGTCGTCACGGGCGCGGGAGCGGCCGCGGGCTTCGACCTCAGCCTCCATCTGCTCAGACGGGAGTACGGCGCGGCGACGGCCAACACCATCGCCCGGGACCTCGTCCTGCCCTCCCACCGCGACGGCGGCCAGGCCCAGTACCTCGCCGCCCCCGCTCCCGAGGACTGCGGGGACGACCGTCTCACCGAGGTGCTCGACTGGGCCCGCGCGCATCTGCACGAGCCGCTGCCCGTCGCGGAGTTGGCCCGCCGCGCCCTGATGAGCAGACGTTCCTTCGCCCGCCGCTTCTCGGCGGCGACCGGCACCACCCCGCACGCCTGGCTGGTCAACCTGCGGCTGAGCAGCGCCGAGGAGCTCCTGGAGACCACGGACCTGCCGGTGGAGGAGATCGCCCACCGGGTCGGCTACGGCAGCGCGGCCGTCCTGCGCGAGCAGTTCGTACGCCGTCGGGGAGTGCCCCCGCGGTCCTACCGCCGCGCGTTCACCCGGGCGCCCTAGGAGAACGAGGGCATCTCGCCCTCCGTGGTCGTCAGGTCGATGACGCTGAAGGTGGCGCCCTGCTGATCGGTGACCGTGGCGAACCGGCCGAAGGGGCTGTCCATCGGCCCGAAGAGCAGTCGGCCGCCGAGCTTGGTGACGGTGGCGATCGCGGCGTCACAGTTGTCCACGGCGAAATGGACGTTGACGAACGGCGGAGCGTCCGGCGGGAAGTCCTCGGTCATCTTCAGCCGGCCGAGCACCGGCTGCCCCTCGACCTCGAAGACGTTGAAGTCGACGTCGTCGACGTCCATCCTCTTCGTCCCGAAAGGGAAGACGGCAGGCAGGAACGCGTCCGTCGCCGCCGGGTCCCGCGTGGTGAGCTCCGCCCAGCAGTAGGCGCCCGCCTCGCCGGTCTTCTCGAAGCCCTGGTGGGTGCCGGGCTGCCAGACGCTCAAGTACGCGCCGCTCGGCTCCTGGGCCGTGACCATGGTGCCGAACTCGCCGACCTGCGTCGGCTCCACGGCGAGAGTCCCGCCGTTGTCACGGATTCTGGCGGCCGTCGCCGCGGCATCGGGCGAGGCGAAGTAGAGGTTCCAGGCGGCGGGCCCCTCCACGCCCTGCATCTGCGGGACGACGGCCGCCACCGCCTTGCCGTCCGAGCGGGCCTGCGTGTAGCCGCCGAACTCCTCCGAACCGGAGTCGAACGTCCAGCCGAGCAACTCGCCGTAGAAGCTCTTCGCGGCCGTCACGTCGGGGAACATCGCGTCCGCCCAACAGGGTGTGCCTTCCGGGTACGCCGACATCGCGAGGCCTCCAGTTCCGGCGGTTCCTGTTGCTTTCACGCTATGCGAGTGAAAGCGCCCGCGCCCGTCGAACGCAGCCCCGACGAAGCCCGCTCCGCCCGCCCCCGTGAGCCGAGGTCACCGCGCGCCGAAGTTCTGCGTCCACCACGGGCCGCCGCTGCCCTGCCGGTAGCCGACGCCGATCTCCTTGAAGGAGCAGTTGAGGATGTTGGCGCGGTGGCCGGAGCTGTTCATCCAGGAGTCCATCACGGCGGCCGGGGTGCGCTGGCCCGCGGCGATGTTCTCGCCGTAGGTGGTCCACTTGTAGCCGGCGGCGGTGACCCGGTCGCCGGGGTCCTCGCCGTCGGGGTTCGTGTGGTCGAAGAAGTCGCGCTCCGCCATGTCGTCGGAGTGGCCCTGCGCCGCGTCGTCCAGCTTGCTGTTGAGGGTCAGCGGGCCGCAGCCGCTCTTGGCGCGCTCGGCGTTGGCGAGCCGGGTGACCTGCTCGCCGTACGAGTTGCCCGCCGGGGCCTGCGGGGCCTGGGGAGGACTGCTGGTACGGGTGGGCCTGGGAGTGCTCGCCCTGGGCTTCGGCGCCTTGGTCTTCTTCGAGGGCGTGGCCTTGGGGGACGCCTTCTTCGTGCGGCTGGGGGAGGCGGAGGGGGACTTGCTCGGCGTGGCAGCGGTGGTGGACGGAGCCGCCGAGGAGGGCGGCTGCGAGGCGGTCAGGGGCTGCGCCTCGGTCTTCTCGTCGTCCGAGGGGCGCGTGGCCGAGTAGATGACGCCGGTCGCGACGACGAGTACGGCGACCCCCGCGGCCACGGTCCGGCCCTTGCGCGGCGTCCGGTGGCGCTTGGCGGCATGTCTCGCCGGGGCGCTCCGGGAGCCGGATATCTCGTACGTACCGGCGCCCGTGGAGTGCGCGTCGGGCGATGTGTGCGGTGAGCCGGCCGTCAGGTGGTGGGCGTCGGCCACGCTCACCGCGCGTATCGCACCGGGGGCGGCGAGCGCCGCGGACAGCGGCACCAGGGCGAGGCCCACAAGGAGCCGCTCGGCGAGCACCATGCCGGCGCCGTGGCCCGAGCACATCGGGCAGTCACGGACGTGCCGGGCCAGGCGCTTGCGCCAGAGGGCGGACGGCGTGCCGTCCCACGGGGCCACCACTTCACTCAGGTACGGGCACCGGGGCGCCGCGGTGAGCGCGCGGACCACGATCCGGGCCGTCTCCAGCTGCGTCTTCATCCGCTGCACGCGCACCGTGGCGTGCTGCGTGGGCAGCTCCATGGCGGCGGCGACCTCCGGCCGGGTCAGCTCCCCGGAGACCTCGAGCCACCACAGCGAGAGGAGCGCGCGGTCGTCGGTGTCCAGCCACCGGGTCGCCTCGGCCACCTCCTTGCGCTGCCCCACCAGGCCGAGCCGGATGATCGTCAGGTCGACGAAGTCGGCGCCGGGGTCCGCGACGTCGTGCGCCTCGTGGAGCGGGCTCGGGCTCTTCCGGCCGGACGCGCGCTGCTGCCAGTGCCTGCGTATCTCGTTCATGGCGATGGCCACGAGCCAGGACCGGAAGCTCGCCGGATCGCGGAGCGACGCCAGGCCGGCGAGCGCGCGCAGCATGGTCTCCTGCACGACGTCGTCGACATCGGCATGGCCGTCGAGCGCGCGCCCGACGATGTTGTAGACCAGCGGCAGGTATCCGGCCACCAGCTCGTCCTGCGCCTGCTGGTCCCCGGTCTGCGCCGCCGTCACCAGAGGATCGTGTTCACCGATCATGGACTGCCTCACTCGCTTTCTTCGTCGGCACGTTTCCCTTACACCTGGGAGATCGCGTGAGCGTACGGAGATAACAGAAATCCGCGAACAGATATCCGGGCCGAGTCGGTGAGCATACGCACCCGGTGGCCGGACGAGGGCACGCATGGCCTTCTGTCCGGCATAACGGATATCTGCCGCTCGCGCAGCGTTCGATGGGCTGAACGCCGTCATCAGGGCGGGGCGGCGCGGGACGAGGGCTCAGCGCGTGAGGAGGCCCCGCAGCGCACCGGCGATCTCGCCCGGCGCCTCCTCGGCCATGAAGTGGCCGCAGGTCACGGAGGTGTGCCGCAGGTCCGGCGCCCAGGCTCCCCACAGGGCCGCCGCGTCGAAGCCGAGCGCGGCACCCCAGTCCTGCTGGAGCACGGCGACGGGCATCTTGAGCGTGCTGCCGCTGAGCCGGTCGGCACGGTCGTGATCGACGTCCACGCCGGCCGAGGCGCGGTAGTCGGCCACGATCGAGGGCACCGCGGCGCGACAGGCGTCCAGATAGGCGGCGCGTACGTCGGCGGGGATCGCCCCCGGATCATTGGTCCAGATGTCGAGGAAGTGACCGAAGAACGTGTCCGGGGCGGCGGCGATCAACTGCTCGGGAAGACCGGGGGGTTGGGCCATCAGATACAGGTGGAAGCCGACGGCGGCGGTCACGCCGTGCATCACGTCCCACATGTCCAGGGTGGGCAGCACGTCGAGACACGCCAGGTGCGTGATCGTGCCGGGGTGGTCGAGACCGGCGCGGAAGGCGACCAGGGCGCCCCGGTCGTGCCCGGCCAGCGCGAAACGCTCGTGACCGAGGGCACGGGCCACGGCGACGACGTCGGCCGCCATGGTGCGCTTGGAGTACGTGGTGCCGTCGGTCTCCACGGGTTTGTCGCTCGCCCCGTAGCCGCGCAGGTCGGGGCAGATCACCGTGTGGTCCGCGGCGAGGTCGGCGGCGACGTGCCGCCACATCAGATGGGTCTGCGGGAAGCCGTGCAGCAGCACGAGCGGCGGCCCCGAGCCGCCGACGGCCACGTTCAGGGTGACGCCCTCCGTGACGCGCACACGGCGGTAGCTGAAGTTCTCGATGACAGGGGTCATGGTCGCGGTCCTTCGCGGTGGCGGAACTGGTGCTCCCGAGCCTGCCGGGCACCGATGAGCATCCGATGAGCGCGCTACCGTGACCAGGGACGATGCCCACGGGAACGGGTGGAAAGGCTGGTCAGGCGTGCAGGTCACGTACGGGGTGCTCGGGCCGGTGGCGGCCTGGGACGGCGATGGCGGAGCCGTCGCGCTGAGGGGGCCGAGGCACCGTGCGGTGCTCGCCCGGCTGATCGTCGCCCGCCGCCGCGTCGTCCCGGTCGCCCGCCTGGTCGACGACCTGTGGGTGGACCCGCCCGAGGACGCGGTCGGCACCGTACGCACCTTCGTCGCCGCGCTGCGCCGAGCCCTGGAACCCGGGCGCCCGCCCCGCACGCCCGCCCGGCTCCTCGTCACCGAGGGCCCGGGGTACGCCCTGCGAGCCGAGCCCGCCGCGGTGGACGCCTGGCGCTTCGAGCAGGCGGTGACCGACGCGGCGAACCTGCCGCCGCGGCAGGCCGTCGACCGCCTTGAGGAGGCGCTCGGGTGGTGGCGCGGCCCCGCCTACGCCGAGTTCCCCGAGGAGGCCTGGGCCCGCGCCGAACGCTCCCGCCTGGGGGAGCTGCGCCTGTACGCGGTCGAGCGCCGGGCCGAGGCATGCCTGGACGGCGGACGCGCCGCCGACGCGGTGCCGGACCTGGACGCGCACGTGGCCGAGCACCCTTGGCGCGAGGACGCCTGGCGGCTTCTTGCCCTCGCGCTCTACCGCACCGGCCGCCAGGGCGACGCGCTCGCGGTCCTGCGCCGGGCCCGCGCGCTCCTGGTCGAGCAGCTCGGGGTGGATCCAGGACCGGGGCTGCGCCGCCTGGAGGCGGACATCCTCGGCCAGGCCCGCCACCTCGACCCCGAGCCGTCCCGGGCCGGTGGCGCGGCGGAACAGGTGTGGGCGCGGGCCACCACCGCCTACGACCGGACCGTGGCGTCCGGCGCCCGCGCCCGACTGGACTCGACGGTGAGCCTGCTGCGCAACCTGGCGGTCACCGGAGGCGGCGGCCTCGAAGCCGCCCGCGAGCACCGTATGGCGGCCGTCGATGCGGCGGAGGAACTGGGCGACGCGGAACTCACCGCCCGAGTGATCGGCGCGTACGATGTCCCGGCTATCTGGACCCGCGTCGACGACCCACGCCAGGCCGCGCAGGTCGTCACCGCGGCCGAACGCACCCTGGCCGCGCTCAGCCCCGACGCGCACCCGGCGGCGCGGGCCCGCCTGCTCGCCACGATCGCCCTGGAATCACGCGGCACCAGGTCGGCGCGCGGGCCCCAGGCGGCCCGCCAGGCCGAGGAGACCGCCCGCCGACTCGACGACCCCGGGCTCCTCGCGTTCGCCCTCAACGGTCTTTTCATGCAGAGCTTCCACCGCACGGGCCTTGCCGCGGACCGGGACGCGATCGGCGCCGAACTCGTCACCCTGTCCGCCCGGCACGGGCTCGTCACCTACGAGGTCCTCGGCCACCTCATCCGGCTCCAGGCCCGCAGCGCGCTCGCGGACCTGCCGGGCGCCGACGGCCACGCGGCGGCCGCGGATCTCCTGGCGGAGCGTCATGAGCTGCCGCTGGCAGGGGTGTTCACCCAATGGTACGCGGCGCTGCGGCTCGCCGCGGCAGGTCGGGCCCCGGCAGCCGAGGCCGCCTACCGGGAAGCCGCCGGGCGGCTGGACGGCTCGGGCATGCCGGGCCTGGAGCGCGGACTGCTGCCGCTCGCGCTGCTGTCCCTGCGTCTCGGCCAGGAGACCTCCGCCGACCCACGCCTCGGTTCGGGGCTGGATGAGAGCACGGACTGGGGCCCGTACGAACCTTGGGCCCGCCCCTTGGTGCTGCTGTCCCAGGGCCGCCGCGGCGAGGCGGCCGAGGTGTTGCGCCGCATCCCGGACCCACCCCGCGACCTCCTGCAAGAGGCCCTGTGGTGCCTGGCGGGGCGGGCGGCGATCGCTCTGGACGACAGGGAGACGATGGAACGCGCCCGCAGTGAACTCTCCCCAGCTGCCCATGAGTTGGCGGGCGCGGGCAGCGGCCTGCTCACCCTGGGCCCGGTCGCACGGCACCTCGACGACCTGACCTCGGCCCTCCACCGTCCCGGGTGAAAGGAGGAGCGGAGGATGCCGCTCATCCTGAGGCCTCAAACGCCCTTCGCGGCTTGGACATTGGCCGGCCCGGAAGTGCGGAGCGCACTCAGCCCGGCCTCGCGGTGTCCGCGCGGCCGGGCTGAGGTTCGAACAGGCTTATCCCTTGCGGGTGTTGACCTCTTCGGTGAGGGCGGGGACGACGTCGAAGAGGTCGCCGACCACGCCGTAGTCGACCAGGTCGAAGATCGGGGCCTCGGCGTCCTTGTTGATCGCCACGATCGTCTTGGAGGTCTGCATGCCCGCCCGGTGCTGGATCGCACCCGAGATACCCGAGGCGATGTACAGCTGCGGCGAGACACTCTTACCGGTCTGGCCGACCTGGTTGGAGTGCGGGTACCAGCCCGCGTCGACCGCGGCACGCGAAGCACCCACGGCCGCACCCAGCGAGTCGGCGAGCGACTCGATGAGGTGGAAGTTGTCCGCGCCGTTCACGCCACGGCCGCCGGAGACCACGATCGCGGCCTCGGTCAGCTCCGGACGCCCGGTCGACTCCCGCGGCGTCCGCCCGGTCACCTTGGTGCCGGTGGCCTGCTCCGAGAACGACACGGCCAGGGCCTCGACCGTGCCGGCGGCCGGGGCGGCCTCCACCGCGGCACTGTTGGGCTTGACCGTGATGACCGGGGTGCCGGTGGAGACCCGGGACCTGGTGGTGTAGGACGCGGCGAACGCGGACTGCGTGGCCACCACACCCTCGCCGTCGGCCTCCAGGTCGACGGCGTCGGTGATGATGCCGCCCTTGACGCGCAGCGCCAGGCGCGCGGCGATCTCCTTGCCCTCGGCGGAGGAGGGCACCAGCACGGCGGCCGGGGACACCGCCTCGTAGGCGGCCTGCAGCGCGTCCACCTTCGGCACGACCAGGTAGTCGGCGAACTCGGCGGCGTCACTGGTGAGGACCTTGACCGCGCCGTGCTCGGCCAGCGCGGCGGCGGTGTCACCGGCGCCGTTGCCCAGCGCGACAGCCACGGGCTCACCGATACGGCGGGCCAGCGTGAGCAGCTCCAGGGTGGGCTTGCGGACGGCACCGTCCACGTGGTCGACGTAGACCAGAACTTCAGCCATGGGACTTCATCTCTCCTGCGGTTACGAAGAAGTGGGGCGGATTTCAGCGGTGGCTGAAGCTCAGATGAACTTCTGGCCCGCGAGGAACTCAGCGAGCTGCTTGCCGCCCTCGCCCTCGTCCTTGACGATCGTGCCCGCACTCCGCGCGGGACGCTCGGTGGCCGACTCAACCTTCGTCCAGGCACCCTCCAGGCCCACCTCCTCGGCCTCCAGACCGAGGTCGGAAAGGTCCCAGGCCTGAACCGGCTTCTTCTTGGCGGCCATGATGCCCTTGAAGGAGGGGTAGCGCGCCTCACCCGACTGGTCGGTCACCGACACCACCGCCGGCAGCGACGCCTCAAGCTGCTCGGAAGCCGCATCCCCGTCACGGCGCCCCTTGACCACACCGTCCGCCACGGAAACCTCGGACAGCAGCGTCACCTGCGGCACACCCAAACGCTCGGCAAGCAGCGCCGGCACGACACCCATGGTGCCGTCCGTGGACGCCATACCCGAGATCACCAGGTCGTAGCCGGCCTTCTCGATCGCCTTGGCCAGCACCAGCGACGTGCCCAGCGCATCCGTGCCGTGCAGATCGTCGTCCTCGACATGAATGGCCTTGTCCGCACCCATCGACAGCGCCTTGCGCAGCGCGTCCTTGGCATCCTCCGGACCCACCGTAAGCACGGTGATCTCCGCGTCGTCCGCCTCGTCCGCGATCTGCAACGCCTGCTCGACCGCGTACTCGTCCAGCTCCGACAGCAGGCCGTCCACGTCATCACGGTCGACGGTCAGGTCATCGGCGAAATGCCGGTCGCCGGTGGCGTCAGGCACGTACTTCACGGTGACAACGATCCTCAAGCTCACGCCGGCTCTCCTACCTGGTGTGGTTCGTTATGACGACGGTATGGCACTCAGTACCCCCTGTAAAGGTACGTAGTGCCATACAGGCCCTCACGATGCTACGTTCCCCGCATGACAGAGGCACGCGGACCAGCGAAGAAGGCCCCCATGCGGGAGGTGCTCGCGAAGGCGGCGTTCCAGCTGTTCCTGGAGCGGGGCTTCGAACAGACCACGGTGGACGACATCGTGGCGCGCGCCGGGGTCGGGCGCCGCTCCTTCTTCCGGTACTTCCCGTCCAAAGAGGACGCGGTCTTTCCCGACCACGAGAGCTGCCTGGCCGACATGACCGCCTTCCTCGAAGCGGCCGACGGCGCCGATCCGGTGGACGCCGTGTGCGACGCGGCCCGGATCGTGCTGCGGATGTACGCCACGAACCCCGAGTTCTCCGTGCAGCGCTACCGCCTCACGCAAGAGGTCCCCGGTCTGCGTACGTACGAACTCTCCGTGGTGCGGCGCTACGAACGCACCATGGCCGGCTACCTGCGCGGCCGGTACGCCGACGCCGAGGACGGCTCCCTGCGCGCCGAGGTGATCGCCGCCGCAGTGGTCGCCGCGCACAACAACGCCCTGCGCTCCTGGCTGCGTTCGGGCGGCGACGGTGACGCCGAGGCGGCGGTGGACCACGCGCTCGAACTCGTACGGGACGGGTGGGGGAGCGGCGCCACCGGCGGGGACGAGGCGGCTGGCGGCGCCGATGACGAGGTCGTCGTCATGGTGGTCTCCAAACGCGCCCCCATGTGGCGCGTCGTCCAGCGCGTCGAGTCGGCCCTCGGCCAGGACTGAGCCCCGGTCCAGCGGCCGATCGAGCGAGTAGCACTCAGTACCTTTACCGATTGGCACTCAGTGCCATATGGTGCGGATGCGTCGACGCCGAGCGCGGCGCATCCGAGCCGAGTGCAGGTCAATGCAGGGGGTCGAACGTGTCCCAGCAGGAATTGAGCATCGCGCCGACAGAGCACGAGCGAACCGGCATGATCTACCAGCGCTGCCGGTGGTGCGGCACCGCGTCCTTCCGGCGCATGCTGTGTCCGGTGTGCGCGTCCAGCGATCTGGAGGCCGAGCGGAGTGACGGCGAGGGCGTCGTCGTCCAGTCCAGCGTGGTCAACCGCTACACCGGCACCGCACGCAACGAGTCCCTCGTCCGCTTTCCCGAGGGGTTCGTGTTCCGTTGCCGTGTCGTGGGTGCCTCGCCGCATCTCGTATGGGTCGGCGCGCGCGTACGGCCCGTGGCCGGGTCCGATCCGGAGACCGGGGAGGCCGTCTTCGAGCTCTGCGAGACGAACGCGAGCGCCGAGTGGTAGTGCCGAGCGTCAGTTGACGCCGCGCTCGTGGCCCTCCCAATAGGGCCCGCGCAGCTTGTACTTCTGGAGTTTCCCGGTGGCCGTGCGGGCCAGTTCTTCGCGGAACTCCACCGAGGTCGGCGCCTTGAACCCGGCGAGGTGCTGCTTGCAGTGCCGGATGAGCTCCTCCTCGGTGGCCTGTGCGCCGGGGGCGAGGACGACCAGGGCCTTGATGGTCTCGCCCCACTTCTCGTCCGGCACCCCGATGACGGCCACCTCGGCGACCGCGGCATGGCTGAACAGGACGTCCTCCACCTCGATCGAGGAGACGTTCTCACCGCCGGTGATGATGACGTCCTTCTTGCGGTCGCTGATCGTCAGATGGCCGTCCGCGCCGATCGACCCGCCGTCGCCCGTGTGGAACCAGCCGCCTTCAAGCGCCTTCGCGGACTCCTCGGGCTGCTCCCAGTACCCCTCCAGGATCACGTTCGAACGGGCGAGGACCTCGCCCTCCTCCGACGTGCGCAACGTGACGCCCAGCGCGGGGGCCCCGGCCTGGACCAGCTTCTCCGCGCGCTGCTGCGAGGTGAGGCCGTCCCACTCGGCGCGGGTGCGGTTGATGGTGAGCAGGGGAGAGGTCTCGGTGAGACCGTAGATCTGGATGAACTCCCAGCCGAGCTCCGACTCGACCTGCTCGACGGTCTGGGTGGGCGGCGGAGCCCCCGCGACGATGATGCGCACCCGGTCCCGCCCCGGGATCTCCCCTTCCCACGTCCGCGCCGCGGCGAGGACCGCGTTGACCACGGCGGGCGCCGCGCACATCACCGTGACGCCGTGCTCGGCCACCCGGCGCAGGATCTCCGCGCCGTCCACCTTGCGCAGCACGATCTGGCGCGCGCCCATGCCGGCCATCGCGAACGGCATGCCCCAGCCGTTCGCGTGGAACATCGGCAGGGTGTGCAGGTAGACGTCCCGGTCGGTGACCCCGGCGTGCAGCGCGAACGTCAGGGCGTTCACCCAGATGTTGCGGTGCGTGATCTGAACGCCCTTGGGGCGCGCGGTCGTTCCGCTGGTGAAGTTGATGGTCGCGGTGGCGTTCTCGTCGTGCTGCCAGGGCTCGGGTTCGGTGTCGAAGCGGTACAACTGTTTGTCGGCGTCCGCCCCCAGTGTGTAGCGGTGCTTGCAGGTCACCCCCGAGAGGCGGTCCTCCAGTTCGGGGTCGACCAGCAGGACGCTCGCGCCCGACTGACCGACGATGTATCCCACTTCTTCGGCCGACAGGCGGAAGTTGACCGGCACGAGGACCCGGCCGTGGCCGCTGACGCCGAAGAACGACGTCAGCAGCCGGGCGCTGTTGGGCGAGACCACCGCCACGCGTGCGCCGTGCGGCACCCCGAGCGCGTCGAGCCCGGCGGCCTGGGCCCGCGCGAGCTCACCCACGCGCCGATAGGTGAGCCCTTCCCAGGGCTCGGCCGGCTGGTCGGGCTCGTCGACGATGCCGACCCGGTCCCCGTACACGGTGGTGGCGCGGTCCAGAAAATCAAGGGCCCCGAACGGGACGAACATCCTGCCTCCCGAAGCTCAGTCGATGTACGCCGCCTATCCGACCACGCCCCGACGGAAACCGGACACCCCGACGCCAGGTCCCTTACGGACCTAGGCCGCTTGAAGCCGCCGCAAGGACGCCACCAGCTGATCCACCTCCTCGGACGTGTTGTAGAGGGCGAGCGAGGCGCGGGCGGCCGACTCCAGGCCGTAGTGGGCGAGTGCGGGCTGGGCGCAGTGGTGGCCCGCGCGGACGGCGATCCCGTCGCGGTCGAGCCAGTCCGCGACGCCCGCCGGGTCGTGGCCCGCGAGGGTGAACGTGAGGACCGCGATCCGCTCGGGCGCCGAACCGAGGACCTCAAGGCCGGGCACCGTGGCCAAGGCCTGCTGTGCGTACGTCATGAGCGCGGTCTCGTACGCGGCGACGGCGTCCCGGTCGAAGGACGTGAACCAGTTCAGCGCGGCAAGGAGGCCGACGACGCCCGAGATGTGGCCCGTGCCCGCTTCCAGGAGGTGCGGGACCGGCGCGAACGTGGTCCGCGTGAAGTCGACCGACTCGATCATGTTGCCGCCGCCCTGCCACGGCCTCATGCCCCGCAGGATCTCCGGCTTGGCGTAGAGCGCGCCGATGCCGGTCGGGGCGAACAGCTTGTGCCCCGAGAAGGCGTAGAAGTCGGCGTCCAGATCCCGCACGTCGACCGGGAAGTGCGCCACGGCCTGTGCCCCGTCCACCAGGACCTTGGCGCCGTAGCGATGCGCGAGGGCGGTCATCTCCTTCACGGGCGGGACGGTGCCGAGGACGTTCGACGCGTGGCTGACGGCGACGAGCTGGGTGCGGGACGAGAGGAGATCGGCGTAGGCGTCCTGGTCGATCGCGCCCTCGGGAGTCAGCGGGATCGGGACGACACGGGCCCGGGTCTCCTTCGCGATCAACTGCCACGGCACGATGTCGGAGTGGTGTTCGAGCACGGCCACCAGAATGTCGTCCCCGGGCCCGAGGTTGGCCCGTCCCCAGCTCTGGGCGACCAGGTTGATCGCCTCGGTCGTGCCGCGTACGAAGACGATGTCGTCCGGCGACCCCGCCCCGAGGAATTCCGCGACCGCGGCCCGCCCCGCCTCGTACATCTGGGTCGCCTCGCGCGCCATGGTGTGCGCGCCGCGGTGGATGTTGGAGTTCGCGACGCCGTAGAAGGCGCCGAGCGCCTCGATGACCTGGCGCGGCTTCTGCGTGGTGGCGCCGTTGTCGAGCCAGACGAGGGGGTGGCCGTTGACCGTGCGGTGCAGGATCGGGATGTCCTGGCGGGCCGCCTCGGGAGTGAACCCCGAGGGTTGCAGCTGCGGCAGGGCGCCCGGCGCGGGCGTCGCGGCCGGGAGCCCCGGTACGCCCGCCCCGAGCGTCGTGACGTCAGGAATAGTCATGGTAGTTGGACACCTCGACGTTCTGCAGGACGGCGATGGCGTCCTCGACCAGGACCGCGGTGTTGAAGTACGCCGTCATCAGGTACGACGTGATGCCCTTCTGGTCGACGCCCATGTTCCGCATGGACAGGCCCGGCTCGACCTCGTCCGGGACGCCCGAGGGCCGCAGCCCCACCACGCCCTGCTCGGCCTCGCCCGTCCGCATCAGGAGGATCTCGGTGGTGCCGAGACCGGCGCCCATGCCGCCCGAGAAGCGCACCTTGTCCGACGGGAGCAGCGGAACACCGCGCCAGGTCAGGAGCGGGCTGCCGTACCGGTTGTCCGTCACCGGGGGTACGCCGCGCCGCGTGCATTCCCGGCCGAAGGCGGCGATCGCCCTGGGGTGGGCGAGGAAGAAGCCGGGCTGCTTCCAGACCCGCGTCAGGAGTTCGTCCAGGTCGTCGGGGGTCGGGGCGCCGGTGCGTGCCTGGACCCGCTGACCGGCGGAGACGTTGTGGAACAGACCGTGCTCCGGGTGGTTCAGGAGCGAGGCCTCCTGCCGCTCCCGCAGCGCGGCGATGGTCAGGTTGGACTGCGCGCGGGTCTGGTCGATGGGCCCGTTGTAGAGGTCGGCGACCCGGGTGTGCACGCGGAGCACCGTCTGCGCGAGCGTCATGTGGTACTCGCGGGGCGCGTCCTCGAAGTCCACGAACGTCCCCGGCAGATCCGGCTCCCCGACGTGCCCCGCGGTCAGATCCACCGGCACCTCGGCGCCGGGCGTCATCGTGTCCCCCTCGCAGTACGCGGTGATCGCGCCGCCCAGCGCCTCGTCCCGGCCGGCGAGCTCCGCCAGCGCGCCGCGGTCCGCGCAGAGCGCGAGGCCCGGGGTGAGCGCCTTGACGCGGTACGGCATCGGCTCGGTCCTGGTCCAGGCGCCGAGGTCGAAGAACTGGCCGTCACCGATGACTTCGAGCAGCGCGTCCTCGCCGTACCGGCCGGTCATCCGCTTCTCGGCCCTGCCGTGCACGACCACCCACAGCCGGTCGGCGGGGTCGCCCTCCTGGGCGAGCACCTGTCCGGCCTCGAAGGTGACCTCGGTGAAGGCGCCTGCCAGCTCCGCGAGCAGCGCGTCGTCGGCGTCACGGAGATAGGGAACCTCGCGTAAGTCGCCGGGCACGACACGCTGCGAGCCGCTCTCCTCGTACGTGGTGACGCGGTCGTCGCCGAGCACGAACGTCCTGCGCCGGTTCACCCGGTAGGTGCCCGACTCGACCTCCACCCAGGGCAGGGCGCGCAGCAGATAGCGCGGGGTGATGCCGCGCATCTGGGGAGTGGTCTTGGTCGTCGTCGCCAGTTGCCGTGCGGCATCCGGACCGAGTGCGAGCCGATCGTTCACTGGAACCTCCTGGAAGAACGGTCTTTCGCGGCTGCCGCTTTGGCATGCGGCGCCGATCGTCTTCGGGTTGTTCCATGACCGCAAGTGGTCATTTATGGGAGCTAGTTGAGAAAGGGCCGGAAATGACCGGACAGTTGGTCGCGCAACCCCCGTCCACCGTCCCAGGGCTCGGCCGGGGAATCCCTCCACAGCGGATATCGGGCTCAAATCATCCCGATCCCGGACCCGAGCACCCCTGAAAGGAGCGCTTATGAGTCGGGTATCGGGGCGAGGAGTCGGGAAGGATGGTTCCGGTGCGAGGGGTGCTCCCCTCCGTCTCATGAAGGGTGCAGCGATGACAGATTCGGTCCCTGGGCGGCTCACCGTCTCGCGGGCGACGCTCGACGACTGGCAGGTCGTCAGCGGCTGGGCGGCGGACGAGGGCTGGAATCCGGGCCTGCGGGACGGCCCCTCCTTCTTCGCGCAGGACCCCGACGGATTCTTCATCGGCCGCCTCGCCGACAAACCAGCCGAGCCGGTCTCCGCGATCTCGGTCGTGAACTACGACGAGGTGTACGCCTTCCTGGGTTTCTACCTCGTACGCCCCGACCAGCGGGGACGTGGCCACGGCATCGCCACCTGGCGGACGGCGCTCGCCCACGCGGGCAAGCGCACCGTCGGCCTCGACGGCGTGGTCTCCCAGCAGGACAACTACCGCCGTTCGGGCTTCGAGCTCGCCCACCGCACCATCCGGTACGTGGGCTCCCTGCCCGGAGGCGGACCACGCCCCGCACGGGTCCTGCCGGTCGAGGCGGCGGGCCTGCGGGCGATCACCGCGTACGACGCCGCGAGTTACCCCGCGGACCGCCCGCGCTTCCTGGAGTCCTGGCTGACCGCTCCCGGGCACCGCGCCCTCGCCCGCATCGTCGACGGCACCATCACCGGGTACGGCGTGCTCCGCCCGGCCCACGGTGCCCTGCGCGTCGGGCCCCTGTTCGCGGACACACGCGCCGACGCGGAGGAGCTCTTCGACGCCCTGACGGCGGAGGCGGACGACACGCCCGTCGTCATCGACGTCCCCGAGACCCAGCCGCACGCCGTGGCCCTCGCCGAGTCCCGCGGCATGAAACCCACGTTCCCGACCGCCCGCATGTACACAGGACCGGTGCGGGAGATGGCCGTGGAGCGGGTCTTCGGGGTCACCACGCTCGAACTCGGCTGACCCGGCTGATCCGCAGCCGGGCCCGCCACGGGGCCCGGCCTCCCTTCCCGGTCGTCACGTGATCGTGAGCCTCTTCTTCGCCTCGGCCTCCGAGCTGGTGCCGACGTAGAGGTCCACGGCGCCCTCCTCGACACGGAACTCGCCGTCCTGCGCGTTGGACCAGAACCCGAGGTCCTCGGCGCCGAGCCGGAAGCGGACGGTCGTCGACCGGCCCGCCTGCAGCGGCACCCTGCGAAAGCCGCGCAACTTGCGCACCGGCTGCGCGATGCTCGCCGCGATGTCGTGGACGTACAGCTGGACGACCTCGTCGCCCGTGCGGTCACCCGTGTTGCGCACGCCGACCGAGATCTCCAGGGTGTCGCCCGCGCGCAGCGCCCGCGCCGGCACGCGGTCGCGGCTCAGCTTCGGCTCGCCGAGCTCGAAGGACGTGTAGGAGAGCCCGTGGCCGAAGGCGAACTGCGGGGTCGGGGGCAGATCGAGGTACTTGGACGTGTACTTGTTGTCCGCGTTGTACGGGCGTCCCGTCGACTCGTGGTTGTAGTGCACGGGAATCTGGCCGACCGTCCGCGGGAACGACACGGGCAGCTTGCCGCCCGGATTCACCTCGCCGAACAGCACGTCGGCGATCGCGTGGCCCGCCTCGAGCCCCGGGTGCCAGGCCTCGAGGACGGCCGGTGCCGACTTCAGCCAGCCACCGACGGTCAGCGGGCGGCCGTTGACCAGGACCACCACGAACGGCTTGCCCGTCCCGGCGATCGCCTCGATCAGCTTCTCCTGCCCGCCCGGCAGACTGATGTCGCCGCGCGCGGCGGCCTCGCCGCTCATCGCCGGGGGCTCACCGACCACGACGACGGTCACGTCCGCCTTCTTGGCCGCGGAGACCGCCGCCGGGATGCCGCCGGTGTCCTCGCCCTCGGGGTCCACGCCCTTCGCGTACGTCACCTTCGCGCGCGGAGCCGCTTCCTTCACGGCGGCGAGGACCTTTCCCGAGGGGAAGTTCTTCGCCGCGCCGGGGAACGTCCACGTGCCGAGCAGGTCGTCGGAGTCGCCGAACGGGCCGACGACCGCGATCGACCCGACGGACTTCTTGAGCGGCAGCGCCTTGCCCTCGTTCTTCAGGAGCACCATCGAACGGGCGGCGGTCTCGCGGGCCGCCTCGCGGGCCTCGGCGGACGGCTTGTCGATGGCGGCGTCCTCGTCGACGTACGGATGGTCGAAGAGCCCGAGCGCGAACTTCAGGCGCAGGATCCGGGTGACCGCTTCGTCGAGGCGCCGCTCGCTGATCCTGCCGGCGCGCAGCAGCTTCTTGCCGTGCTCGGCCAGGTCCGTGCTGGCCATCTCCATGTCGACGCCGGCGTTCAGCGCGAGGCGCGCCGCGTCGGCGCCGTCCTCGGCGAAGCCGTGCGCGACGAGTTCGTCGACACCGTTCCAGTCGCTGACGACGAAGCCGTCGAACCCCCACTCCTTGTACAGGATGTCGGTGAGCGTGTGGGGGTTGCCGTGCGCCGGGACGCCGCTGATGGTGTTGAAGGAGGCCATCACCGTGGCCACACCCGCGTCCAACGCGGCCTTGAACGGCGGAAGATAGTGGTTGCGAAGCCGCGACTCCGACACGTCGACCGTGTTGTAGTCCCGGCCGCCCTCGGCGCCGCCGTACGCGACGAAGTGCTTGGCGCAGGCGGCGACGCGGTCCTCGGCGTCGAGTCCTGAACCCTTCGCGCCCTGGTAACCCTCCACCTTGGCCACGGCGAACGCCGTCGTGAGGTACGGGTCCTCGCCGCAGCCCTCGGCGATCCGGCCCCAGCGCGGCTCGTGCGTGACGTCCATCATGGGCGAGAACGTCCAGTGCACGCCGTTCGAGCGGGACTCCTTCGCCGACACCTCGGCGTCACGCCTGGTGACCTCCGGGTCGAAGCTCGACGCCTGGGCGAGGGGGATCGGGAACGTGGTCCACAGGCCATGGATGACGTCGAGGCCGAAGAGCAGCGGAATGCCGAGCCGGGACTCCTCCACCGCGATGCGCTGCAGGGCGTTGCTGCTCTTGGCGCCGAAGATGTTCAGGACCGAACCGAGCCGTCCGGCGCGCGCGGCGTCCTCGACTTCCTTGGTCTCGCTACCTCCCGGGCCGGTGCTGACGGCCCAGGGGAGCTGCTGCAACTGACCCAGCTTCTCTTCGACAGTCATACGGTCGAGCAGCTTCTTGATCTTCGGGTCGAGGGCGCTCGTGGCGCTCGGGCGCTGCGGCGCGGCCTGGGCGATTCCGGTGCCGGCGGCGGTGAAGCCGCCTCCCGCGACGGCGGTGCCGCCGATCGCGGACAGCAGAGTACGCCTTCGTAGCTCTCGCATGTGTTCGCCTTCTCGCGTCAGGAAGTCGACAACCTCTGTGATGGCCACAAGAGTTGAAGCGAAAGTACGTTCCTGGTACACGCGGGTCAAGGGATGCGGCAGGGACGCGCGGGGCCTCGTTCGGGTGTCTCGCCCGCAACGCTTGACCTCAAGGAAGCTTGAGGTTCTACGTTCTTCTCATGAGCATGGAAACGACAGCCTGGACCCAACTGCAGAGCGTCATGAACGCCGAGCAGGACCGCCGTCCCTTCGCCCGCGCCACCCTGCGCCGCATCGGCACCTTCGCCCGCCCGCACAAACGCCGCATCGTCTACTTCGTGCTCCTGAGCATCGTCACCGCGATGCTCGCCGTGGCGACGCCCCTCCTGGCGGGCAGCGTCGTGGACACGATCGTCTCGGACGGGGATTCCTCGCTCGTCGTCCGGTACGCCCTGCTCATCGCCGCGATCGCCGTCGCCGAGGCCGGCTTCGGCCTGCTCAGCCGCTGGCTTTCGGCGAACCTGGGGGAGGGGCTCATCCTCGACCTGCGCACGGCCGTCTTCGACCACGTCCAGCGCATGCCCGTCGCCTTCTTCACCCGCACCCGCACCGGCGCCCTGGTCAGCCGCCTCAACAACGACGTGATCGGCGCCCAGCGCGCGTTCAGCAACACGCTCTCCGGCGTCGTCGGCAATGTGGTCATGCTGGTCCTGACCCTGGCCATGATGCTGCGGCTCTCCTGGCAGATCACGCTCCTCGCGCTTGTCCTGCTCCCCGTCTTCATCGTGCCCGCGCGCCGCATGGGCTCCCGGATGGCGAAGCTCCAGCGGGAGGCCGCACACCACAACGCGGCGATGGGCACGCGGATGACCGAGCGCTTCTCCGCTCCGGGCGCCACCCTCATCAAGCTCTTCGGCCGCCCCGGCGCCGAGTCGGAGGAATTCGCCACGCGGGCCCGGCGGGTGCGGGACATCGGTGTCCGCACGGCCATGGCGCAGTCCACCTTCATCACCGCGCTCACCCTGGTCTCGGCGCTCGCCCTGGCCCTCGTCTACGGCCTCGGCGGCTACTTCGCCCTCAGCGGCACCCTGGAAACCGGCGCGGTCGTGTCCCTCGCCATGCTCCTGACCCGCCTCTACGCGCCGCTGACGTCCCTGGCGGGAGCACGGGTCGAGGTCATGAGCGCGCTCGTCAGCTTCGAGCGGGTCTTCGAGGTCCTCGACCTCAAACCGCTGATCGACGAGAAGCCGGACGCGACAGAGGTCCCCGAGGGCCCGGTGGCGGTGGAGTTCGACGACGTCCGCTTCGGCTACCCGTCCGCCGACAAGGTCTCCCTCGCCTCCCTCGAAGAGGTCGCCTCCCTCGACACCCGGGGCGGCGAAGAAGTCCTGCACGGCCTCTCCTTCCGCGCCGAGCCGGGCCAGACCGTCGCGCTCGTCGGATCGTCCGGCGCGGGCAAGTCGACCATCGCGCAACTGCTTCCCCGCCTGTACGACACGGACGGCGGAGCCGTGCGCATCGGCGGGGTCGACGTCCGTGACCTCTCCGCGGTCTCGATGCGCCGGACGCTCGGCATGGTCACCCAGGACGGCCACCTCTTCCATGAGTCGGTCCGGGCCAACCTGCTGCTCGCCCGCCCCGACGCCACCGAGGACGACCTGTGGGACGTCCTGCGCAGGGCCCGCCTCGAAGACCTCGTACGCTCCCTGCCCGACGGCCTCGACACCGTGGTCGGCGAGCGCGGCTACCGGCTCTCCGGCGGCGAGCGCCAGCGCATGACCATCGCCCGGCTGCTGCTCGCCCAGCAGCGGGTGGTCATCCTCGACGAGGCCACGGCGCACCTCGACAACACCTCGGAGGCCGCGGTCCAGGAGGCGCTCGCCGAGGCACTCGAGGGCCGTACCGCGATCGTCATCGCGCACCGCCTCTCGACGGTGCGGTCCGCCGACCAGATCCTCGTCGTCGAGGCCGGGCGGATCGTGGAGCGCGGGACGCACGAGGAACTGCTCGCGGTGGAAGGCCGGTACGCGGAGCTCTACCGCACCCAGTTCGCGCACAAGCCGGTGCAGGTGGCGGCGTAGAACGCGCGGAAAGGGCGCCGGGCCAGAGG
>NZ_JBSGYY010000026.1:0-134609 GCF_053610705.1 Streptomyces sp. NPDC054872
GGCTGATGCCCCGGTCTCGGGGCATCAGCCATTCGCCAAACGCGTGTAATCGAGGATTTGCGCCCCGAGCTCCTGGACATGGTGTCGACTGCTAGCCGTGTCCGCTCTGCGCTGGACGGCAGGAGGTACGCATATATGCGCACGGTCCACCCCGTGATCGAAGTGTCCTGTGTGTCGACCGACCGCCTTGATGCTTCTTCTGGCGAACTCATCGGGGAACGGCAGGCAAACCCAGGTTCATCTGCACGTTTCCCGCTGAGTTGCGGTCGGATCAGGCGGCCCGGGCCGTACCTGGGTCGTCATCGCTCTTGCTGGCGGTGTCGAAGAGGGCGTCCACGGCCTTTCGCGTGCGGCTCTCGCTGCTCGGCATCAGGTGCGTGTAGACCCTCAGCGTGAACCCCGGGTCCTCGTGCCCGAGGTACTTGCTCAGGGCCTTGATGTTCTCGCCCGCGTCCAGAAGCACTGACGCGTAGAAGTGCCGTAGCGCGTGCATCCCGTGCTCGCGTGCGGACGGCAGCGGCCCGCCGTCGTCTGGCTCGGCGATGAGTCCGGCCGCGAGGAGCGCGGGTTTCCAGGGGCTGACGTTGAAGTTGCTCCGGTAGACGTGGTTGCCCTGCGGTCCCGAGAAGATGAGCCGCTTGGTGACGGGCGGGCCGTCGGGTCGCATCCACGGGAGCGTGACGTTCACGGGCGGATGCCCCTGCATGTGCTGGTTGAGTGCCTGAGCGACTGAATTGGGGAGCGGTACATCACGCACCTTGTTGTTCTTGGGCTGCCCGAAGAACGCCCGCCCCTTTACGACCTTGATCTGCAGCCCTACGTGCAGCCAGCCTGTAAGGAACCCCACGGCGTCGACAGGCAGGCCGAAGATCTCGCCCTGGCGCAGACCGCACCCCGCACCGAGATCCACCATGGTTTGGTAGCGCGCCGGCAGAGCCTCGCGGACCGCGAACACCTGCTCTGCGGTCCACGGGATGATGCGTTCTCCGCTCGGCTTCGGGGCTGTCACCGAACTGGCTCGGCAGGGGTTCCGGGGGATGAGCCCATCGTCAACGGCAGCGGTGAGGACCGCGGACACGTTCGCGAAGATGCCGCGTCGGTACGACGACGCGAGCCCAGAATCTTCCAACTGACGTACCCAGGTACGAATGTGACTCGGTCGGAACGACGACAGCGGCCGTGATCCGATGTACGGGATGGCGTGGAGCCGAATCCGTGTCTCCGTGGTCGTCCGCGACGACACGTCCGTGGACTGTGCGGCAATCCAGCGTTCGGCGTACTGCTTGAAGGTGATTCGGGCGGCGGCGGGGTCCGTGTAGATACCGCGCGACATGTCAGCTTCGATGTTGGCCAGCCACTCTTCCGCGCGGCGCTTCTGTCCGTCGCGGAAGCTCTGGGACTTCTCGGTGCCGTCGGGCCCGACGTAGCGGGCTCGGTAACGCATGCCGTTGCCGTGGCGCTCGGTCTTCACACGCCGGGTCTTGTCGTCGGCCCCCTTTTCCGTCTTGTACCAGCGGTCTTGGATGTGGCCTGCCATGGGGCGGCGATCCTCTCGCAGAGCGGAGCAGGGCGGGGCCATGTGGCCCCGCCCTGCGGGTGGTTGGACGTGCTCGGGTGGGTGTCGGTCAGGCGGCCTTGTCGGCGGCCATACGCTCCTTGGTCCAGTCACGTACGGCGGCAGGGTCGTAGCGGACGTACTTGCCGACACGGAAGCCGGGCGGGCCGGTGCGCTTCTTGCGCCACTGGTAGACGGTCTCCAGGGGCACTTCGAAGAGTTCGGCGATGTCGTCGGGCGTGAGGTAGCGGTCTGGGAGTCCGGCCCGGAGCGTTTCGCGGGGGTCGGGTTGAGCGGAACGGGTTCGGCTCACGGGGTCCTCTAAGTCGAGTCACGTTGCTCTTGGATTGGAGGCTGCTCAGGAGCGCGCGCCTGTCCGAGGCGCGGATTTCTGCGTCATGGCGTCACCTGCGTCAATCACGCTTCTGACCAGTGGGTTTCGGTGACGCAGCAGGACGGGCCTTGCGTCACCTGTGACATGGGCTCTCGTCATGGGGTGACGCGGGTGACGCGGGGTGACGCAGGATTCGCCGTCTGCGTCACCGTTGTCTGTGCTGGTCAGCGGCCGTCTGAAGGGCCTTGGTGACGCAATGACGCAGATCTTTCCTACTTAGGAAAAAGAAGGGGTGGTTTCTGTGGTCGTACGTCGCCACTCAGGACGTGAAGAACGGGCCGCTTCGCGGCGCGACCTGTGCAGGGCGGCTGGCGCCGCCGAACAGCAAGAGGAGCACCCCGGGCGGGGCGTGCTCCTCTTGTTTGTTCGCCTGTACGGGCGGTCAGAACGCGTTCTGCTGTTGGTGCGGCGGGGTCGGGGTCTGGCGGCTGAGTTCGATGTAGCGGGCGGCGCTGGTGCGGCCCCACTCGACCAGGACGCCGCGGGCGGCGAGGGTGGGTTGGATGCGCCGCAGTCGGTCGGAGAGCACCTTGCCTGTGGTGGGCCAGCCCTTGGGCAGGGGGCGGCATTCGTCGCCGCTGTAGAGGGTGGTGAGGCAGTGCAGCCACTCGGCCGACGTCATCCGTACTTCTTCGCCGGGGGCGAGTTGGGCGGCGTGCTGCAGGACGGTCTGCGCCAGCAGGTCACCTTCGATGACGTCGTCGTTCAGGTCGTCCAGGCTGGCCCGGTAGGCGGCCAGGGTCCCGAAGCTCATGGCCGCGTCGAGCTGCGCGCACAGGTGCGCGAAGTCGGCCATGCGCAGGTCGGTGGGGGTTTCCGCTTCGGCCGCGCGGACCTTGACAGTCAGGTCGAGCAGCGAGCCGAGGACGGCGGGCAGGATCTCGGCGTACTCCGCCCACAGTTCCGCCTCCGTGCGCCGCACCCGGGGGCGCTCCAGGCGCAGGGTCAGGAGGCGTTCGGCGAGGTCGGGGCGGATGATGCCGACGTCGATACCGGTGAGCAGTACCGGGCGGCGGTAGCGGGAGCGCACGACGTCGCCGTCGGTGAACAGCGCGCGCTTGATGCTCTCGGCTCCGGTGATGACGCAGCACATCAGGTCGGACAGGTCCGGAGCCAGGTGCGAGAGGTTGTCCAGGGCGGTGATCCATCCGGCGGCCACGGCCGTGATCATGTTCTCTTCGTCCTTCGGGGGGCGCCGCAGGTCGCTGCTCATTCCCTCGATGATGCGGATGAGCATCCGCCCGGCGGTCGACTTGCCCGCGCCCTGCGGACCGGTCAGGAACGGCGCCGGGACAGGGACGGACGGCTCCAGGCATCCGATGAGCCAGGAGAGGGCCAGGCATTCGGTCTGGGCGTCGGCGAAGTTGCACAGCCGCAGCAGCAGATCCAGGCCCTTGCCGTTCGTGTCCTTGGCGGGAAGGGGGAGTTCGCCGGTGAGCTGGGTGCGCCGCCAGCAGACCTCTTCCGGCGCGGGGACGGCGATGTCCCAGCCGGTGGGGTGGATGCGGACCGACTGCCCGTCATCGCGGCCCAGGTCGAGCCAGGTAGCGCCGTCGAAGCCGGGGGCGACGCGGATATGGGTGGGCTGTACCTGTTCGGTCAGTGCGAGTGCTTCGATCAAGTCCAACGCCTCCTTGAGGGCGGTTCCGTTGAAGACGCCGACCCCGTCACGGAAAAGGCCGACCATGAGTTCTTGGCGGTGACTCCCGGTCGTGCCCTGGGAGCGGATGGGGCGGGCCACGGGGTGGCCGGTGCGCTGGGCGTACACGGTGCCCTCGACCGTGCGGAAGTACCGGAAGTGGGACTGCGCGTAGTCGGTGATGACCTTGCGGGCCGGGTCCTTCTCGTCGTCGGACACGCTCACAGTCCCAACTGCGCGCGGGCGTTGGTCCACGCATCCGTGCAGTGCCGGGGCCTTTCGCCCTTGGCCTGCGCGGCGGCGAACAGCCGGGCGACGTGGGCGTCGGTCAGGCAGCCGCACCGGCCGTGCGTGGAGAGCACGGCCAGGAACGTGCTGTAGACGGTGGCGTGCACGCCGCTGGTGGCCTCGGTGATGCGTTCCTCGGCCATGGCGAGGCCGCGGGCCAGGTAGGCCGGAGTGCGGTGCGGGCATGCCCCGCCCCCGCCCGGGGCGGGGGCGGCCACGGGGGCGGGGCGGACGGGCGCGGGTTTGGCGGTGAGAGCGCGGACTTCGTCCGGCAGGGCGATGAGGCGGCCGGTGCCGGGGCCGAGCCAGCGGGCGTAGGCCATGCGGGACTTGATGTCGATTCCGGGTCGTACGCCGTTTGTGGAGGGCACGGTGCCCTGGTAGATCCAGTGCTGGCCGCGTGTGGTGGGCACGGTGCGTGTGGGCGGCAGGTGAGCGTGAGCCCAGGTGACGGCGTCGGCGTGGTCGAGGTCGACGACGGTGAGGCGGACGCCGGCGGGGTGGTAGGCGACCGCGGTGGCCTGCCGCCAGGCGCTGGCCCACGCGGTGGACCGGAGAGTGTCGGGGTTGCTGGTCGCTGCTGCCCAGGCGTGGCAGGGGCGCGGGCAGGTGCAGGGCCCGGCCTGTTTCATGTTCGGGCGACCGCCGCACGCGTTCTTGGCGCAGGTCGGGCAGTTGTTGAAGGGGGCCTTGCCCACGCGCAGTGGCAGCACGGGTACGCCCCGGGACGCAAGCGTGAGCGCGGTGGCCAGCGGCCCGGTTGGCTCTGGCCTGAGGTGGACTCGCCGGGGCGGCGCGGAAAGGGTCATGCTGGATGCCTCCACAGGTCTGTAGGGATCGGGTGGACAAGAGCGGCCCTCGTCTCGCCAAAGTCCGGGGCCGCTCTTGGTGTCGCTAGTACTGCTCGCGCAGGTCGCAGAAGTCGCAGTCGCAGTCGTCGGGGTGGGGGCACTCGCAGCCGCAGGGATGCCACCGGCCAACGCAGTAGCACTGGCACATCCCCTCCCCGCAGGGCTCCTCATCCGGTTCGTCGTCGGTGTCGGCGGTCGCGTCGTGCTCGGTGCGGACCATCAGTGGGCCTCCTAGCCGGTTTAGGGGAGGTGGATCGTGGTGGGGTGGAGCGTCTGCGGGGCGGGCGCGGTGTGCGCCGGCCGGGGCGTGTTCTTGGGGGCTGCGTCGCTGTCGTTGTCGTGGGTGGCGAGGTGGAAGCCGACGATGAGGCCGAGGATCAGCAGGACCTGGTGCCGGTGGGACCTCCACCAGGAGGGCGGGGCGGTCGTGGTCAGGACACCGATGACGGTGGGTGGCTTCGCCAAAACGTCTGCTCCTTGTCGACGGTCCGCGAGAGGTGACGGAAGGGATGGGCGGGGTTTTGCCGGTCGGGCTGTCCCGTCCTCGCCCCAGCGGGGCAGGCGAGGACCAGGCAGAGCGACCGGAGAGATTCACGAACGCGGGTTGGTGCCGTGATGGCGGGCTGCGGCCTGGGGGCTCATGCGTCGTCGGCCGCGATCTGCTCGCAGCCGTCGCACATCGGCTCTTGCACGTCCTTGTCGTTGACCTCCCAGGCGAAGGGGTCGCGGCGGATCGTCACGTCCGGCTTGTCTTCGTTGCAGTACGCGCAGCGCATTGGCTCCCTTTCGCGGAAACAGCGACGCCCCGCCGGGAAGAGGCGGGGCGTGGTGGGGCAGGTGGGGGAAGGGGTCAGGCGGCGTGGTCGATGACGTTCGGCGGCATCTCCCAGCCCCATTCACGACTTGCGGCGGGGGCGAGTGGAGACGTTTTGCCCTGGGCTGCGTCGCGACGTCGGGAGGTGAAGCAGAGTTGCCGCTCGTAGTCGGTGACCAGGGTTTGGACGAGGTTGACGTGCCGTCCGGTCTGCCAGATGGCCTGGCCCCGCCCTAGCAGCGGGATTTGTCGTACGGCCCAGTCGGGCAGGGAGAACAGGCCGCGGCACTGCTCGGCTTCGTCCTCGTCCATCTGGTGCAGGACGCGGGTGGAGGCCAGGCGCAGGAGGTCTTTGGCCTCTTCGGACTTGGCGTCCTTGGCGCTGTGCGCGACCGAGGTGACCGAGAGGCCTTCGCGGCGCGAGTACTTCATCATCCGCTGCAACAGCTCGGCCGTGGCGGGGTGTTTGAGGATCTGCCAGGCCTCTTCGACGATGAGCGTCGAGTGAATGCCGTGATCGGCCCCGCCCTGGGCGAGCCACACCGATTCCAGGAACACCCCCACCACCGACATCAGCGCGGGCAGCGCCATCGAGGTGCGGTCGATGCCGGAGAAGTCGAACACGGTCAGCTTCTCGTCCAGCGACACCGACGTTTCCCCATCGAGCATCCCGCGGGTGGCCGAGCGGATGAACGGCGAGAGCGCCTGCACCACTTCTTGCCCGAAGGCGAGCAGCTGGCGTTGGTCGAAGCGTCCGGGGATCGCATCGGCCTGTAGCGAGGTGACCGCGCCCATCAGTCCCGAAAGCGTTCGGGCGGCGGGCGACTCCATGGCCGCATCGAGCGCCATCCTCGCGCCGGGTGACAGCGGCCGGTGTCCGCCGAGTTCGGCTAGCACGGCCACCAGCTGCACGCGGTGCAGCGGCGGAATCCGCGGATCGAGGGGGTTCATGCACACGCCTTCGCCGAAGCGGACCGGCGTGATCTGGAGTGCGGCGGCGACCGCGTCCCACTCGCCCACACCGTCTTCGCCCTTGGCGTCCAGGACGGCATAGCGGCGCCCGGGCCGGGCCATGTCGCGCAGCGCCATGACCTTGGTGTTGGTGGACTTGCCGTTGCCCAGCGTCCCCAACAAGGCCATGCCAGTCGAGGGCAAGACCTCCTGGTCGCAGTCGACTGGGGTCAGGCGGAAGGGCGAGCCGTCCAGCAGGGAGGAGCCGATCAGGGCGCCGTCGGTGATGGGCTTGCAGGCGTAGCCAGGGAAGAGGCCTGCGGCCTGGCGGGTGGTGGTGGTCAGCATGTGATCTCTCCTCCCGGAAGCGGCAGCGCCGAGTGCCAACCGGTCTCGTGTTCCTTGTCCATCCACGTCAGATGGGCGCCGGCCGATACCGCGTTCTGCTCCAGGTCCCGGCGAAACTCCTTCAGTTCGGTCTGGTCGCGGGCCTGGAGCATGATGCGGGCGGCGACCTTGACGTAGGCGGCGCCGTCGGAGATGTCTTCCTCGTGAAGTTCGGCGGCCCGCTTGCCGGTGCGGGTGGAGGTCTTCTCCCGCCGTACGTCCTTCTCGTCGCGGGCGGTCGCCGTGCGCAGCATCTCGCCGGTCTCCAGCCGCTTCTCGGCCTTGCGACGGTCCAGCGGCAGGTACTCGACCACGGTCGTGCGGGTGACGCGGGGCAGCGTGGTGATCATCGGCCGCCAGAACTCCGCCGCCCGCTCACCCCGCCGGAAGTCGGCGACCTCGGCGGTTGCCGTGACGTAGTCACCGGAGCGGAAATGATCCTCGTGGATCTCGTACAGGTCCTCACCTCGGACGGTGGCCAGCGCGGTGTCCCACGCGGGGCGGTCCCACATGGGGCCCGCCTCGATGCCGCACACTTGCGCCTGCTCGCAGGCGGCTTGTGCCCAGGCCGTCTCCTCCTCGACATCCGTGCCGCGGGCAGGCACGGACAGCAGGATGACGGTGGTGTGCACGTCACACGCCCCGTTCACCAGCTCCATCAACTGCCGGTAGGAGTCCGCCAAGTCGCCGTCCTTCTCGGCCCGGATGTCCTGCTCGCCCGCGTAGGGGCTCACCGCGTGCACGATGCGCACGCACGAGCCGTGGCCGGTGGCCGCGACCCATTCCAGGAACGCGGCGAGCGCGTCGTGGGCGCGGTCGCGGTGGGCGCCGTCCTTCAGGGCGGCGCCGTCGGTGACCCACTCAAACGCCGCCAGCAACCTGCCCGAACCCTGGGGGAAGGCGTAGCCGTCGCGTTCGTGCCAGGTCAGGTCGTTGATCCTGGTGAACGTGTCGTGGTGGGGCAGGGCCCCCTCCGCATCCGATGCGGAGGGGGCCTGCTCGCTCTCGTACTGCCTGACGGCCTTGTCCAGGGCGCGTTTCCTCAGCGCGTGCCCGCCACGGCGGGCCACGCGCTCCACGACGGTCGATCCGCCTGTCTTGACCAGGGACAGCGCCCCAGCCAGGGCGGCCGGGACGATGCACGTCAAGGTGCCCAGGATGCCCGGGACGGCGACGCCGTGGGTGACACTCAGCGCGACCCCGGCCCCGATGACCGCGAGATCAGTACGGGAAGGGGGGAGCTTGAGCGTCTCGGTCTCGTACAGCGGGTCGAGCAGATACGTCCGGGACGCGGACATGACCAATCCTCTCCTGTCGTTGGGGGGACTTGCGGGCCGTGCCGGAGGCGGCAGGCAGTGGGGTCTGCGCCGGGTGTGCGGGCGTCTTCAGTGCGGCCCGAACTCCCTTGCCGTGGCCGGGGTAGCGGCGGCGGCCAGCCTCGTGCACGCCCGCCGCCTGCCCGGGTGCCTTCCTCTTGTGGCCGCGCAGGGTTTGGGCGCGGGCCAGGCGCTTGGCGTGGGCCTGGCGTTCTGCGTCAGCGGGCAGCTTGGTGACCGCGGTACGGCCCTCGCTCTGTGTCTTGAGCTTGGGGGCCCGCGTGACGGCCGCGGCGACGTGCTTGGCCATCTCCGGCAGGCTCAGCAGGATGTACAGGCACACGATCGTCGTGCTCGCGGTGAGCAGCAGATCGGTCAAAGCGCTCTTGGGCAGCACCCTGCGGAACATCAGCACGATGGAGATCGGCACCCGTGCCAGGAACACCGCCGCGACCAGATGCAGCAGCGTCTTGCCGCTGCGCGACTGCAGCCAGCCCTTGCCCACCCCCAGCGCCGCTGACAGCGGCAGGAAGACCACCGCGGCGAGCACGGCGATGGGCGAGATGACGCACAGCAGCCACAGCGGCCCGACCGCCAGCAGCACCACGAAGGCCTGTGCGAGACGCCCGTAGGGGTTGCCGTTGGCGCCCAGCAGCGACTTTTCCATGCCCTTGAAGGGATGGTCGGCCAGGTCGGCATAGATGAGCGCGGAGAACTGACCGAACGCGAACGCGAGCAGTCCCACCGCCATCGGAATCACGGTCACCAGGAACAGCAGGGCAAAGAACCGTGCCCCGGCCGAGCCCGCCTTCTTGAAGGCGGGCCCCGAGGGGCGGGCGATCCAGAAGATCAGCCCGCCCACCAGAACGATCGCCCCGATCAGCACGGCAATGCCCGCCACCGGGTTGTAGACCTTGGCCAGCGCGCCATCTTTGAGGCCGCCGAGCGGGTCGGCGGCCGCCATCATCGACTTGTCCATCAGCCGGTAGAGGGCGGCTGCTTGGTCGGACAGCCAGTCGGCGGCGGCGCCGAGCGGGTCCATCGATCCGGGCATTTCCGGTGTCAGCGCGTCGGGGTCCGACTCGCCGCCGTCCTCGCCGCCGCCTTGGCCTTTCTCGCAGTACTTGTGGGCGGGGCCCTTGATGCGCTCGCAGGGATCATCGGCCACGGCTCAGCCTCCCAGCGCGGTGGCGATGGACGGGCCGATGGCCAGCACGCCGAGCAGCAGGACGATCAGGCCGCCCACGGTGATGGCGGTCTTCTTCAGTGCCGAGCCGTCCTTCTTGAATCCGGCCTGGATGCCGCCGCGGCCGGCCGAGATGACCGCCCCGGCCGCAATCGCCAGGATGACCGCGCCGATCAGCACGCCCATGATCACGCCGTAGAGCGGCAGGAACCCGGAGACGGGCGCCAGGTCCGGGCCGGTGTCGTTGACCGTCTTGACGACCTGCTTGGCACCCTCCGAGCAGTCCTTCTTGCCGTCGGACTTGGTGATGCAGCCATCGCCAGGGCCCGCGACGACGATCGTTCCGGTGTACTTGTCCATGCTCAGAACTCCTTCTCAGAGGTGGCGAGGGGGAAGGTGTCGTGCTGGGTGCTCGGGCGCTTAGCCGCCGCGTGCAGCCGGTAGGCGACGCTTGCCATCGCGACGCACATCAGGACCAGGAACACGGACAGCCCCGTCAAAATGGCGACCGTCGTTTCCAGGCTTTCGGCGGATGCGGCCACGGAATACATGGCCTGGGTGGTGGCGATGCACTGTCCGTCCGCCATCACACCTCCTTGGATGTCGTGGATTTGGGGTAGACCCGGCCCGCACCCATGTAGGTGTCCCACCAGATCTTTTCGATACGGACTTTCGCCCCGGTGCGGGGCGCGTTCAGGAAATAACCCCGGCCGATGTAGATGCCGACGTGGTCGATATCTGCGGGCGTGGCCTTGCCTGCCCTCTTCTTCTGGCTGAAGAAGACGAGGTCCCCGATCCTCAGATCGGTCTTTTCGACGAGCGACCCGTCGTTGTCCAGGTGCGTGTACTGGGCGCTGGCGACCCTGGGAAGGTTTACACCGGCCTGGGAGTAGGCGGCTTTGGTGAGGCCGGAGCAGTCGAAACCGCCGTCCGCATCACCGTTGCCGCCCCATACGTAGTCCTTGCCGATCTGAGCGGACGCGTAATTGACCGCTTCCACTGCGACGCTGGACTGTCCGCCGACGGCCTGACCCATTTTCGCGGCCGATGCCATGATGGTGGCGACGTAGTTTTCCGTCTCCTTGTAGGGCGGTATGCCCCGGTACTTTTGCACCGCTCCGGGACCGGCGTTGTATCCGGCAAGAGCCAGCCGTGTTTTATCCCCGGGGATGTTTTTCACGTCGCGGGAGACGGAGCACATGTACTTGGCGGCGGATGGGATGGCGTCTTCCGGGTCCCATACGTCTTTCTTGCCGTCGCCGTTTCCGTCGAACCCGGAGTTCTGCCAGGTTCCGGGCATGAACTGTGCGATGCCCATTGCCCCGACCGGTGATTTGGCCTTGGGGTTGAACCCGGATTCTTGTTTGAGTTGTGCGGCCAGAATGCTGGGGGTAATGGCGTCGCACTCATTGCCCCAGGCGTTGAAGAGCCGCTCGTAGCGTGCGGGCACCGATCCGGGCGCCGTGCGGTTGGCCACCGAGGTGGCCTTGCCGCTGACGGCCGGGTTGCCGGTCAGGCTCGTGGCGGTCACCGCCAACAGACCCGAGCCGACCACCACCAGGCCGATCGCGGACCCTTTCATGAACTTCAGCTCCTTCACTGTGTTTTCGCAGGCAAGAGACCGTGTGAGGCACTGTGTAGAGACCGTGCGGGCACCGTGCTGTGCACGGTGAATCAGCGACTCTGCACAGCGCCGGCACGGACGTGGCACGGTGCCGTGCACGGTGGTTACCGGGCGAGGACGGCGGCCAGGTAGCGACCCCTGACCCGGTCCTCCTGGGCCGTCGGGACGCTGCGCCCGAGGACCCTGGACAGCCACGCCGCGACGGCCTTGCCCGTGGCTGTGTCGTCACCCTCACCGTCAATCTCCACCCCCAGCTCGCGAAGCCGGGAAGCGAATTCGACGGTGGAAAGAAACGCCTCCCCCGCATACGCCTCACGGATGAGCCGCATGTGTTCGGGCTCGGCTTCCTCGAATTCCTCGACCCGGGCGTCGATGGCCTCGTTCAGGTCATCGTCGGTGACGAAGAATCCGCGCATCTCGCGGTTCTTGTCCTTGACCTGGAGGATCGCCGCCCCGTCAATGGCGGGGAGTTTCGATGCGTCATGGCCGCTTCTTGCCGTACCCGAGCCGAGAATCACATCCGACTGCGGGGTCTCCGCACAGCCGAAAGCCAAGCGAACACGGTGATTCGCACGGATCGACGTGTTGATGACTTCGGACTTCGGATTCTGCGTCGACAACACGACGAGGATCTTCGACGAACGGAACTTGCGGGAGGCCGTCTTCATCTTCGCCTCGAACGCGGTTGCTTCCTTCCTCGAATCGGCCTCATCGGTGTAGGTGCTGACCTCATCGATGATGAACAGCAGCGGCCGGTGTTTCGCCTTCCCGTTTCCGGCCCGGACCGATGCACTGTTCTCCGCCGCGCGCTCCGCGTGCCGCTTCTCCACGAACGCGATGATTTCCACCATCCGGTCGTGATCGGGAACCTCTTCGTAGATCAAGCACGCCTTTTCCGCGTACGCGAGATCGCCGTCACCCTTGGCGTCCACCAGGACGATGTCCCAGCCGTTGACCAGAGCGAAATAGACGAGCCACTTGATCTCTTCGGTCTTTCCGCCCCCAGAAGATCCGGCGATCAGAATGTGCGTCTCGCCGATGGGGGAGTTGATTTCCACCAGGTGGCCATACATGTCGTACCCGACCGACAGGACACCCCGGCGAGCAGCTTCCACCGGATCGGGAAGGGCCGGAACGCGGCTGTAGACCGGCTGATCCAGGACCGTGATGACCACGTGCCGGGAGTTGGGCCGTGGGCGCAGGGTGACCCGGGTCGGATCCACATCCAGCCAGGAAATGACCCGTTCCGACTTACCGGCCACATCCCCGTACACGCCACCCTGCGGCAGCTCGATGACCCACTCTTCCCCCAGGTCGACGCGCCCCCGGCTGAGCGTGCGTGCCTTGCCCGCCGCGTAGTCGAGCTTCAGCGCGGCCACCAACTTGGGGGCTTCATCGTTCTGGAAGGCCGCTGGCACCTCACCCGGCACTGCCGGTGGTGCTGGCACCTCACCCGGCACTGCCGGTGGCGCTCCCCCCGCACCCTGCTCTGGGGGCAACACGACCCCCTCGGCAGGGACCTCAACGGCACCCAACGGGGCTTGCGGCGCGGGGCCTGCCAACCCTTCGGTAGCGAACGCGGCTACCACCTGGGGGCGTTTGCGTTTCCGAGGTCCTCGGGCACGCCGGTAGGCCCGGGTCATGGCCAGCACGCACGAGCCGATCAGCAGCGCGGCAATGCCGATCAGCCAAATGCGGTTGTCGTACACCCAGGACTCGATCGCGTCCCGGTAGACCAGCCCGGAGGCGGGCCCGGTGACAGCGATCCCGCCGATCAGCCATTTCACCTCTTCGGACATCGGCTTCTTCGCCGCGGCCCGTACCGGTTTCGTCGTTTGTGTGGCTTCCTTCTCCTCGACCGCTTCGGCGGCCATACGTCCTCATCTCTCGATAGGGGGTGGGCAGGACGAAGCTCCCTGGGCGTGATGCGGATCTGCGCGGGGGACCTGCGGGACCTGCGGACGGATGTCCGCCAGCCCGCCAGCCGCCGGCCAACCGATGGCCCGGGAAGGGGGTGGTGCAGTCGACTGTCTTCCGGCAGTCGCGACGAAGCCCGGCCCCCTTTCAATCGGGGCCGGGCTCCATTGCGGTGTGCCGGACTACGCGACCTGTTCGGCGAACTCCGCCTGGAGTTGCTCGTAGGTCTTGGCCATGCGCTCGTAACTGGCCTTGGCGCCCTGGGCCTTCATCGCGTTGATGAACCCGTTGAGCGACTTCGGAGGCGCCAGCTCGGTGAAGATCCGGCGCCCGGTGAGGTAGAGCTCCTCATCACTCAGGCCCGGCTTTCGGCCCGGCCCCTCGGAAAGATCCGAGGGGCCCTCGGAATCCTCCACAGGCACCTGCGCAGCGTCGGACCAGCCGGGGTGTTCGTGCAGGTCAGAGGGTTCCGAGGATTCCGAGGACTCCGTCACTCGCGGGGCAGGCCCGGGTGTCATCGGGCTCGCAGTCACGGGCAATTCAGAGGCCCCCTCGGAATTGCCAGACGCGCGGGCTTCGATTCCGAGGGGGGTTTCCGAGGACGGAGTGAGGACGTGCAGCGAGCGGGCCTCGAAAGCCTCGGCCGCGGTGCCGTGCTTGGTCTCGGACTCCTTCAGCTTCTTCTCGGCTTCCGCCCGCGCCTTGTTGATCTTCTCTTGCATGCCGGTGAGGGCCTTGGCCTTCACCGCCTGGCGGTGGGCTTCCGCGAGGGTCTCGGCCGTCTCGATGACGACCTCGTTCTCGGCGCCTGCCTTCAGGTGGCGGGCGTCGGCATAGGTCAGAGCCAGGGTGTTGCGGGCCGCTGCGGACTGCTCCTCGATGAGGCGGGAGGTCGCATCGTCGGCGAGCATGTGATCGGCGAAGATGCGCAGGCCCATGAACACGGCGGCGGCCACCGGGACAAGAGCGAAGACGCGGGCGTGGCCCATCAGCAGCAGGATCGCCACCGAACCGGCCATCGAAAGGCCGGCCACCGACAGCATCACGGCCATGCCCAGGGTGCTGCGTTGGCGGATGGCCTGCTCGCTCATCTTCAGCGCGCCAATCCACAACGCGTCAAAGACCAGCGCGATGAACCACGCCGCAACCGTTCCAAGGGTGCCGCCCAGGCCGAGGATCGGGGCGAGTTGCCCGCCCACGGTCACGGCGACGACGGCCAGGGCCGCCAGCGTCAGCAGCTTCTCGACGACGGCGAACGGATTGATGCCCCCGATCTGTGCGAGGGCGGTGGTTTTGAGAGTCACAGTCACTCCTGGGTCACGGTCGCTTCTTGGACTGGCGTGCGCGGTAGGCGTCCTGGAGTCGGGCGAAGCGCTCATACAGCGCCGCTCCCTTCGGACAGTCTTGGTCGGCCTGGCAGGCCGCGCAGTTGTAGGCGTGCTGGACGGCCTGCTCGTAGGCGCGCATGTAGCGCACGTAGAGGTCGTCGGTCGGCTTGGCCATCACTGACCCGCCCCGCCCGCGACCCGTGGAAGCTCGGGGACGCGGGCCTCGCCGTAAGCGATGAGCCGCACCGTGGATCCCGCGAACTGGGTGTAGGCCTCCAGCACCCACGTGGTGCCGTCGCTCTGGGTGCGGAAGTCCACGGCATCACGGGCGATGCCCAGCGCGGCCCGCCAGGACTCGAAGAACCCCAAGTCGTCGTGCAGGGACAGTTCCAGCCGTGCCGAGTACAGGGGAGAGACGTGCACGGTCGGGGCGGGCAGATCGGGGAAGTCCAGGGCCAGCAGGCGCAGGGTGCGCAGCCGACCCGTCAGGTCCTCCATCACGGGTTCTGTGTTCACGCCGCCACCCCCATCACCGGCGCCGTCATGCGGGCCCCGTGGCGGCCGGAGCGGCGCCCGGCGACTGTGGCGAACAGGCGACCGAGCCCGGCCCGCTTGAGCCCAGATCGGGCCTGCTTGGCCGCGTACATCGACTCATCGGCCCGCCGCAGCAGACCGGAGAGGTCATCGCGGGGGAAGTCGGCGGCGCGGACCCAGCCGAGTGAGACGGTGGTGTGCACGTCCGGACTCTGGCCATCGACGGGGCGGGCGAGGATGCCGTGCAGCAGGGCGAGCAGATCAGCGGCGGCGCCGTTCTCGTCGATCAGGACGGCGGCGAACTCATCGCCCCCGAGGCGCCCGGCCACCCCCTTGCGGCCCACGTGGTGCGCCAGCCGGTCGGCGGTGGCCTTCAGCAAGGCGTCACCGGCGGCGTGGCCGTAGGTGTCGTTGATCTGCTTGAAGCGATCTACGTCGGCCAGGACGACGACCGCGCGGGGGTCCTTGAGCAGGGCCGTCGCGCGGTGGGTGAAGGCGTCGCGGGTGCGCAGCCCGGTGAGCGGGTCACGGCGTGCGACGTGCAAGCGCATGCCGAGCCACCGGACATGCACGGCCCATCCGGTAGCCAGCGGGGCGGCGGCTGCAAGGGCGCCTAACAGGGTGCTCATGCCGCCACCGCCAGCTCCCGCCCGCCGCACACGGCCGGACGCCGCGCCGCAGACTTGCGGGCCCGCCGTCGCCGCGGCGCCCGGGTCGGCAGGTCGCTTGCCTTCAGCAGCTCGCGGGCGTAGGCCGCGGCAACCGGGTCGACCTGACGCAACTCGATGAGCACGTCGTGGGCCACCGCCAGGCGCGCCGTGCGGTCCTCCTCACGCTCCCCGGCAATGCCGGTGAACAGCTCCGTGTCGAATCCCGCCGCACGTTCGGCGAGGCCCAACGCCAGCTCTGCGAACTCCTTTGCCGTAACAGCGGCATGACCAGCAACGATGCACTTCATGGGTCGTGACTCCTCTGAGATCAGATACGGGTGGGGAACGGCCCAAACAGCGCCCCCGAAGTAGCCGCTTCGGGGGCGCGCGCCGTAGAAGGAAAGATGCTCGACCTCATCAAACGGGCAGGCCGCAGGTACTTGGCCGGCGCCCTGCCCGCATGACGAGTGACGGGCAAGCCCGTCACTGTCGTCTCGCGGCTCCCGTATGCGCCTTGCTCCGCCTCCTTTGGACGGCGCGCGGTCACCGCGTCGCTCAGTCGTCACTCGCTGAGTCGATCTCCCTGGATGTCATGGACCGGGTGCAGCCCAATCACCGGGGTCCCCGCCGATCCGGTCCCTGGGTCTTACGCCCGAAGGTCAGACCAACGGCTTAGCCGATGACACCGATCGTTCCGTGAAGACGACGGACTTCTACGTCTCCCCTGCCGCTCGAACCGCGTGCAAGCGAATCCGGCGGACGTTTATGCAGGTCAAACGGGTTTTTCCTGTGCGTCGACTCGGCCCGCCACGAAGGGGGTGCGCCGAGTTGGTGCACGTTCAGATTGGCCTAGGTCAGTTTTGTGCGCAAGAGGTTCTGTGGAAAAAGTTGGATTGACCTAGATCGGATATCCTCTAGAGATGGACTGGATGGAGTGGGGCAGCGGCAGCGCACCGACGGCGAAGGACATCGCGGCGTACTACCGATCCCGGATCGCGGCCGGCGAGTTGGAGCCGCTGGCTCCTCTCCCGCCCGGCCGAAAGCTCGCCAAGCATCTGAAGGTGGCTCTTGCGACCGTTCAAAGTGCCTACGACGTGCTGAAGAGCGAGGGTTTGACGGACTCCCGTCCTGGCAGCGGCACCTTCGTTGCGGAAACCACTGACGACGCGAGCGCGCAGGATCGGGCCCGAGGGTTTCGTGAGTTGCAGGACCAGTTGAGCGCTGTGACCTCTCAACTCGCCACGCTTTCCGAGCGTGTAGCGAAGCTCGAAGAAGAGCGGACGGACTCCGCGTAGTTGGACGGGCGGTAGACCTGCCTTCTCTGCGTCGGCAGGCACTTTCGCGGGGCGCTCCTCGGAAGCCATCATCAAGTGGTGCTGCTCATCTGCCGCCAGAGGCATAGCCGTACCCCTTCGTCGTCGTTTCGGATGTCTGGCTCCCGACAACCACGACGCTATGGGCCGCTCATGACCCGAACCCGGAAAATCCTTCCGGGGTCCATCTGCGAACCGAGGTGAGGCTGAAGTCATGCGAGGAATGACGCAGCAACTGACGATCGGCGAGCGGGTTGCGTGGTACCGCCACCGACGCGGCATGTCCCAAGAAGTGTTGGCCGGACTGGTCGGCCGCACCGCGGATTGGCTCGGCAAAGCGGAGAACAACCGTATCGAGCTGGACCGACTCTCTGTAATCCGTGCACTGGCTCACGCGCTGGATGTGTCCATCGGTGACCTCATCGGCGAGCCGACCCTGTTGGAGTGGTCGACAGACAGCGGGCGGCGCACGGTCCCTGCCCTGCGCGAAGCGCTCATGGACTACCGGCAGTTGACCCCGCTCCTCGGGGCGTCGGCGGATGGCGAGCCCCCCGCTCTGACGGCTTTGCGGTCCGACGTGAGTGAGGTGTGGGATGCCTATCAAGGCTCCCAGTACGGGTTCGCGACCCGACAGCTACCGCTGATCCTCTCGGATGCCCTGCTCGCAGTGCGTACGTACGCGGGGGAGGAACGGGAGGAGGCCAACGCGCTGCTCGCGTTGACGTACCAAGGCGCAGCGATGGTACTGGGCAAGTTGGGGGAGAGCGAGCTTGCTTGGATGGCGGCGGATCGCGGGCTCGCCGCCGCACAGCAGAGCGGGAACAACGTCATCATCGGATCGCTCTTCCGGTCGGTAACGCACTGCCTGCTGTCCACCGGACGCTTTGAGACTGCGGTGCAGCTCGTGAGCGACGCAGCCGGATTCCTTGAAGCTGGACTGGGGGAGGCGACCCCCGCGTACTTGTCCGTCTACGGAACCCTCTTCCTGACAGGTTCAATAGCCGCGGCTAGAGCGGAGGACCGTGCGACGACGCAAGTCTTCCTGCGTGAGGCAGAGGCGATGGCGTCGCGGCTCGGATCCGACGGAAACCACATGTGGACGGCTTTCGGGCCCACCAACGTTGCGATCCACAAAGTCGCCACTGCCGGTGAGCTGGGAGACTTCCAGGTTGCAGCGGAGCTGGGGCCGCAGGTCGATACGAGCGGACTTCCTGTCGAGCGCAGGGTGCGGCACAGCCTTGAGGTGGCGCGGGCGCTCACGGCCTGGAATCGCATCGATGACGCGCTCAGTGTGGTCCTGGACGCCGAGCAACTGGCACCGGAACAGGTTCGGCACCACTACATGAGCCGGGAGATCGTGCTCGGCTGGGTCCGTGGAACGCGCGGACGGCCGACTCGCCCGGTGGCCGACCTGGCCGAGAGGCTTCGAGTGGTGTGAGCTGGTTAGGCTCGGTCACGTGAGCGAGACCGAGAACGAACACGAAGCGAAGATGGCGCGCCCGCGGATGGCCTCGGGCGCGCTCTTCTTTGATGCCCAGGGCCGCGTCATGCTCCTTGAGCCGACGTACAAGGATTACCGGGATATCCCAGGTGGATACATCGACGCGGGTGAATCGCCGCTACAGGCGTGTGTCCGCGAGGTTCGGGAGGAACTCGGCATCGCACCCGAGATTGGGCGCTTGCTGGTCGTCGACTGGGCACCGAGCCCTTCCGAGGGCGACAAGGTGCTGTACCTCTTCGACGGCGGCATTCTCCCCGACCAGGTCCGAGCACAGATCAGGTTGCAGGAGTCGGAGATCAAGGCGTACGAGTTCCATCCTGTCGCCGCGGTAGACGGCCTCACCATTCCCCGCCTCGCACGCCGCATCCAAGCGGCTGCGGTTGCGCGCGACGAAGGCGCCGTGGCGTATCTCGAACACGGCCTGCAACCCGAGCAGTGAGCTTTCGCGGCCACGAGCTGCTGACCACTGGCTCCCGCTGGGCCCTCACAGCCCCAGAACGGAGCGCACTGCTTGCTCGATGCGAGCCATGGTCTCTTGGCCCACCTCTCCCAGCAGCTTGGCGTTCTCGAAGCGCCGAGCTGCGTACTGGGTGACGTTTACCGGGACTGCGACCGCTCGTACGGGGTCGGCGATCGGCACGGATACGAGGGTGTCGGGGTAGGCGCCGGCGGGGTGCAGGAGCAGGCAGACGGCGGCCTGGAACTTCGTGTTCACCTCGTCGATGGAGAGCACGACTGCGGTACGCGTGCTGTCGCCCACCGGGACCTCCCAGACAGTTCCGCGCTTCAACGGATGTCCCCCGCCGGGTCGTCGTCGCCGATGTCGACAAGGAGAACGCCCTCGCTGTCCACAGCGGCGAGCGCTTCACGCAGGGTCTGATCTCGCAACGTCCGGACCATGTAGGCGTTCAAAGACAGCCCAGCCTCAGCAGCTGCCTTCCGGACCTCAGCATCCAGGTCATCGGGTATGCGCACGGTGAATACACTCATGCCACCACCATAGTAGTGATCCTTCGCACCGGGAAGGCGCTCTGCACAACCCCGTGTCTCTGGCGTCGGTATGGGCCTGGCCGGCCGAAGCCATCCCCGTCGAGCCGCGGTCAGGGAACACGGGCGAGAACATCGAGCTGGCGCGGGCCTTGCTGCAAAGAGCGCGGGGTGCCGGTTGAATCAGCGCTGCTGGCCAGCAAGCCGTACGAAGAGCGCGGTCCCACGCCACAGCATGCAAAGTCTGTCCGGGCGTTACGTGAGTGAGTGCGTCTGCGCCTATGACTCTAGCGGGGTACGTTGACTCGAAACCGCTCCGCCGACCTTAACGCGCATAATTTCCAGATTATTTTGGTCAGCTAATTAATTTCTACAAAACCCAAAAGGACCTCCTTGCCCCGTGCGCTCGCAGTCGGCAATTCCAGAAGTGTTGGGTTAAGGTAAAGTCGCCGCATTGCCTCAACGGCAACTTCAAGCGCTCTATCTCCATGCTTGACAACCGTTTCCAGGGCAGGCTCTTTAGCGCTTCCGTGAAGGATGGAACTACGAGTGCCGTAGATTTCCGTCAGTTCTTTGACCAGTACCTTCCTCTTGGATCTATCAACCGGTTCCAAGAGCAGGGAAAGAGACCCGCAGACGCGAAGTGAAGTCTCCGGTGAATCGCTGAACATATTTTCCCATGCCAGCACGGCATCTACCAGCGAATCTACCGGATCGGTACGTGAGCTTGCCGCTGAGAGGATGCGACGCATCGCCACTCTCAGGGACCTAGGGTGGCGGTCAATCACGCTACTCACCCATCCGCTGACGTCATCAACCTTTGAAGCATCTAGCTCTATCTTCGTCGCCGAAGTCTGGACTCGGCCATCGCTCCATGAAAGAGTAGGAGAACCATTTAGCGGGTTGACCGCAGCCTGCAGAACCTGAATGGCGCCTGACCGATGCGTGTCTGTGTCAGCTAGCTTTAGCGCCAACCGGTGGCAGTCGACGTTCCACTGCAGGGAATCTTGCCACTTTCTGAAAGCTGGAGTAACTCGATCCCACACCGCGTCGCTATCATCGCCCGATTCTCGGGGATGCTTAACCTTGGCAACGATCTTCATCGGTACGTCGAGCACCAGCAATGTGTCTACGGATACCTGCGGCGGAAGGAAGGATTTGTCCGCAGGGGCTACGCGGCGTAGGCGCCCCCCTGGGAGTTGGACGCTATCGACGTCCGAGATTGAGATGTTCGAGAACCCTATTGCGACTGGAATTTTGACCGCTCTTCCCGAAGCAAGCGCCCGAGCGTCAGTCAAATTCTGCCCCACTGCTGCAATATACGATTTAAAACTATCGTCGCCATTTACCACACAGCGCATATAGGCCGAATTAAGTATGTGGTGAGCGAAGAGGGCAAGCTGATAGGTTCCCCCTTGGCCCAGTTCGAAGTAGATGAGGGAATCTATATTATGCAAGGAGGAATGATCCAGGGCCTCTGGATCTATCTCTAGGCTCTCTGGAAACAAATACCGTAGTTTAGTGTCCTTCAGTACGGCCTTGTGGAACAGAGATGCACCTTTTTGGTCATCCGGATTATGAAATGCGCCACTCGTAAACCATTCGGAGTCAGGGCGCGCGACAAGGAAAGCCGGGTAGATATCACTGGCGTAATCAATTAGCGTCGTGTGAACTTCGTCCCCCTCGCATCGAGGGACGTCCAAGGTGCCTCCGCACATCTGCCTAATAGCTGACGTATTCGAGACGTCTTTACGAATGATTCGGCGAGAGACGAAGCTTGCCAAATTGATCCACCGGTTCAGTGGATCCATGTGCGGGAAATACTTGAGCCAGTTATGCAAAATAATCACTGCATCGGACTGCTCCGCTGAGAGCGAGTCGCCAATATCCCAGTTCTCTGGTAGGGCGAGCGCGAAACGAAGGTAGCGAAGTCCGTAGGCTTCGCTGACCTCCGAAAACGGATCTGCAGAATCTTGCGGCGGGATATCGCTGGCTGCATCTTCTTGCACAATTCCCCCTTCCTCGCTGTAATGGTACGCCGGTTCGCAGCTCAGGTTGGCTTTTTGAGGGATCCGGCTACCAAGGGCCGATCGCGGCCACTTGCGTGCGGAACTGTGTCGTAGTGGTCGAGTGCGACCTGTTAGTCAGGCCGCACTTTCACGCACCGGGGCTAACCGGTGTGGGGTAGTGACTTTGCTCCCCCTCCTCAGGCGGGATGGGTGATCGGGGTGCACTCAGCCGTCCTTGGCGGACTTCGGTGGCGCGCCGCCGGGGAACCTCGGCACGGGGCCGTGGGAAGGGGCCCGAGCCGAACCCTTTGTAGTAGTCGTCGCAGCTCAGCCTCCGGATCGCTGGGCCGTCTGTGGGCCGTCCAAGGGAGGCCCACAGCGACCAATGACGACCAGTAACGGCCCCCGCCCGTACGCGGTGACCTGGCCGGGCACCCGGCGTCTGCGACACTGGAACCACCATGCCTGTACCCGGAGAACTCACCTTTGTCGCGCCCCGTGGGGCCAAGAAGCCGCCGCGGCATCTCGCTGACCTCACGCCTGCCGAGCGCAAGGAAGCCGTTGCCGCCGTCGGCGAGAAACCGTTTCGCGCCAAGCAGCTCTCGCAGCACTACTTCGCGCGGTACGCGCACGACCCGGAGCAGTGGACCGACATCCCCGCCGGTGCGCGCGGAAAGCTGCAGGAGGCGCTGCTTCCCGAGCTGATGTCCGTGGTGCGGCACATCAGCTGTGATGACGACACCACCCGCAAGACGCTGTGGCGCCTCTTCGACGGGACGCTCGTCGAGTCCGTGCTCATGCGCTACCCGGACCGCGTGACGATGTGCATCTCGTCGCAGGCCGGATGCGGGATGAACTGCCCGTTCTGTGCGACGGGACAGGCCGGCCTCGACCGGAATCTGTCGACCGCGGAGATCGTCCACCAGATCGTGGACGGGATGCGCGCCTTGCGGGACGGGGAGATCCCCGGCGGGCCCGCGCGGCTCTCCAACATCGTCTTCATGGGGATGGGCGAGCCGCTCGCCAACTACAACCGCGTGACCGGTGCCATCCGCAGGCTGACGGATCCCGAGCCGGACGGCGTGGGGCTGTCGCAGCGCGGCATCACCGTGTCGACCGTCGGTCTGGTTCCCGCCATCCACCGGTTCGCCGACGAGGGCTTCAAGTGCCGCCTCGCCATCTCGCTGCACGCGCCCGACGACGAGCTCCGCGACACCCTCGTACCCGTCAACACGCGGTGGAACGTGCGCGAGGTGCTCGAGGCAGGGTGGGAGTACGCCGCCAAGTCGGGGCGCCGCCTCTCCATCGAGTACGCGCTGATCCGGGACATCAACGACCACGCCTGGCGCGGTGACCGGCTCGGACGGCTGCTCAAGAACAAGCCCGTCCACGTGAACCTGATCCCGCTGAACCCGACCCCGGGATCGAAGTGGACGGCATCGCGGCCGGAGGACGAGAAGGCCTTCGTGGACGCCATCGCCGCTCATGGGGTACCTGTCACGGTTCGTGACACCCGTGGCCAGGAGATCGACGGGGCGTGCGGTCAGCTCGCCGCGGCCGAGCGTTAGTCTGGCCGGAAGACATCTTCATATTCCGACAGGGGAGCGCCACAGCGCTGAGAGTGCGGCAGCCAAGGACAGGTTGGCCGCAGACCCTCTGAACCTTGCCCGGGTCATTCCGGGTAGGAAGTTCGGTCATCACTCAAGCTGTTGCGCCCTGCCCGCAGACCCTTCGGTCCGCGGGCAGGGCCGCGTCTCTTCCTGGTCACTCCAGGAGGAATGAACTCAGTTGAACTCGGTGAGCACCACCAAGAAGATCACCGTCACCGCGGCCGCGGTTGCCGTCGGCCTCGTCGCGCTCTCCGCGTGCGGCAGCTCGTCCGGCAGCGGCGACGAGAGCGCCGACTCCAAGAGCGTCACGCTGGTCAGTCATGACTCCTTCAACGTGTCCAAGGACGTCCTGAAGGCGTTCGAGAAGAGCTCCGGCTACAAGGTCGACGTCCTCAAGGACGGGGACGCGGGCGCCGCCGTGAACAAGGCGATCCTGTCGAAGGACAACCCGCAGGGAGACGTCTTCTTCGGCGTCGACAACACCCTGCTCTCGCGCGCGCTCGACAACGGCCTCTTCCAGTCGTACGAGGCCAAGGGCTCGGACCAGATCGGCTCGCAGTTCCGTGTCGACCAGGACAAGCACCGCGTCACGCCCGTCGACAGCGGCGACATCTGCGTCAACTACGACAAGAAGTACTTCGCCGACAAGAAGCTGGCGCCGCCGAAGTCCTTCGCGGACCTGACCAAGCCCGCCTACAAGAACCTGCTGGTCACCGAGAACGCCGCGACCTCGTCGCCCGGCCTCGGATTCCTGCTCGGCACCGCCGCCCAGTACGGCGACGACGGATGGCAGGGCTACTGGAAGAAGCTCAAGGCCAACGGCGTCAAGGTCGTCGACGGCTGGGAGCAGGCCTACAACGAGGAGTTCTCCGGGTCCGCCGGCGGGAAGAAGGCCAAGGGCGACCGTCCGCTCGTCGTCTCCTACGCCTCATCGCCGCCCGTCGAGGTGCTCTACGCCAAGCCGCAGCCCAAGGAAGCGCCGACCGGCGTCGCGAAGGGCACCTGCTTCCGGCAGGTCGAGTACGCGGGGCTGCTCGGCAACGCCAAGAACGAGAAGGGCGGCAAGGCGCTCCTCGACTTCCTGATCGGGGAGAAGTTCCAGGCCGACATGCCGCTGAACATGTTCGTGAACCCGGTGCGGGAGAACGTCGAGCTGCCCGAGCTGTTCGTGAAGCACGGGGTGAAGGTCGACGACCCGCAGGCCATGGACCCGAAGAAGATCGCCGACAACCGTGAGCAGTGGGTCAAGTCGTGGACCTCGCTCGTACTGAAGTAACCACGTCTCGTAAGGGGCTCGCGCGCGGGAGCGCGGCGCGGCTCGGTCTGATGGCCGTGCCCGTCGCCTTCTTCGCGGTCTTCTTCGCCTATCCGGTCGCCGCCATCGTCGCGCGCGGCATGAAGGTGGGCGGTCAGTGGCAGTTCGGGCGGATCGCGGACGTCATCGGGCAGTCCGACGTCCGGCACGTGCTGTGGTTCACCACCTGGCAGGCGCTCGCCTCGACCGCGCTCACGCTGCTGATCGCGCTCCCCGGCGCGTATGTCTTCGCGCGCTTCGAGTTCAGGGGCAAGCAGATTCTGCGGGCGGCCGTCACGGTGCCGTTCGTGCTGCCGACGGTCGTCGTCGGGACGGCGTTCCTCGCGCTGCTCGGCCGCGGCGGGCTGCTCGACGAGATGTGGGGCGTACGGCTCGACACGACCGTGTGGGCCATTCTGCTCGCGCACGTCTTCTTCAACTACGCCGTCGTCGTACGGACCGTGGGCGGGCTCTGGTCGCAGCTCGACCCCCGCCAGGAGGAGGCCGCGCGGATGCTCGGCGCCTCGCGGTGGACCGCCTGGCGGACGGTGACGCTGCCCGCGCTCGGCCCGGCCGTCGCCGCGGCGTCCCTCATGGTCTTCCTCTTCACCTTCACCTCCTTCGGGGTCGTGCAGATCCTCGGCGGACCCGCGTACTCGACGCTCGAGGTCGAGATCTACCGGCAGACCGCCCAGCTCCTCGACCTGTCGACGGCCGCCGTCCTGACGATCGTGCAGTTCGCGGCGGTCGGCCTGATCCTCGCCGTGCACGCGTGGACCGTGCGCCGCCGCGAGACCGCGTTGCGGTTGGTCGACGCCGCCGCCGTGGCCCGGCGGCCGCGCGGCGCGGGCCAGTGGGCCCTGCTCGGCGGGGTCATGCTGACGGTCGCCGTGCTGATCCTGCTGCCGCTCGGGGTGCTGATCGAGCGGTCGCTGAGCGTGCCGGGCGGCCATGGCTTCGCCTACTTCAGGGAGCTGACGTCGGCGGAGGGCGGGGCGTTCCTCGTCCCGCCGATCGAGGCCGTCTGGAACTCGCTCCAGTACGCGCTCGCCGCCACCGCCATCGCCCTGGTGATCGGCGGCCTCGCGGCGGCGGCGCTCACCCGCAAGGCCGGGCGCCTGGTGCGCGGCTTCGACGCGCTCCTGATGCTGCCGCTCGGGGTCTCCGCGGTGACGGTCGGCTTCGGGTTCCTGATCACGCTGGACGAACCGCCGCTGGACCTGCGGTCGACGTGGATCCTGGTGCCGCTCGCGCAGGCCCTGGTGGGCGTGCCCTTCGTCGTACGCACCATGCTTCCCGTCCTGCGCGCGGTGGACGGACGGCTGCGTGAGGCGGCCGCCGTGCTCGGGGCCTCGCCGCTGCGGGCGTGGCGGGAGGTCGACCTGCCGATGGTGCGGCGGGCCCTGCTGATCGCCGCCGGGTTCGCCTTCGCGGTGTCCCTGGGGGAGTTCGGCGCGACCGTGTTCATCGCGCGGCCGGACAACCCGACGCTTCCGGTCGCCGTGGCGCGGCTCCTGGGGCGGGCCGGGGAGCTCAACTACGGGCAGGCGATGGCCCTTTCGACGATCTTGATGGTGGTGTGCGCGGTGTCGCTGCTGCTGCTCGAACGGCTCCGTACCGACCGGACGACTGGGGAGTTCTGATGGGTGTGGGTGTGGGTGTGGGTGTGGGTGTGGGTGCAGAAGCGGCTCCAGGTGCGGGTGCGGGTGCGGGTGCCGTGTTGCTGACGCTGGCGGACGCGACCGTGCGGTTCGGGGGGCGGGCCGTGCTCGACGGGGTCGGTCTCGCGGTCGACGAGCACGAGATCGTCTGCGTGCTCGGGCCGAGCGGCAGCGGCAAATCGACGCTGCTGCGCGCGGTCGCCGGGCTCCAGGAGCTCGACGGCGGACAGGTCCTGCTCGATGGCCGTGACCAGCGGGGTGTGCCCGCGCACAAGCGTGGGGTCGGCCTGATGTTCCAGGACCACCAGCTGTTCCCGCAGCGCGACGTGGCCGGCAACGTCGCCTTCGGGTTGCGGATGCACGGGGCTTCACGGGGCGAACAGGCGAACCGCGTGGCCGAGTTGCTCGAACTCGTGGGGCTGCCGGGGGCGCAGCGGCGGGCCGTCGCCTCGCTCTCGGGCGGCGAGCAGCAGCGGGTCGCTCTCGCGCGGGCGCTCGCGCCGAGGCCGCGGCTGCTGATGCTCGACGAACCGCTCGGGCAGCTCGACCGTTCGCTGCGGGAGCGCCTCGTCGTCGAACTCCGTGAGCTGTTCGACGAGTTGGGTACGACAGTCCTCGCGGTCACGCATGATCAGGGTGAGGCGTTCGCGCTCGGGGACCGGGTCGTGGTGATGCGGGACGGTCGGATCGCCCAGTCCGGCACACCACTTGACGTCTGGCGGCGTCCCGCGGACGAGTTCGTGGCGCGGTTCCTTGGCTTCGACAACGTCGTCGACGCGACGGTGGCCGGTGAGGTGGCCGACACCGCCTGGGGCAAGGTTCCGGTGCCGGAGAACTCCGAGGGTGCGCAGGACGGGCGGTGCCGGTTGCTGGTCCGGCCGGCCGGGGTGCGGTTGGTGCCCGTCGACGAGGGGCTGCCGTGCACGGTGACGGCGCGTACGTTCCGGGGTACGCATGTCGCCGTCCACCTGGAGCCTCGGACCGGGCCACGCCTTGAGGCCGCCTGTGCGTTGCGGGACGCGCCTGGGGTGGGGGAGACGGTGGGGGTCGCGTTCGACGTGGGGGATGTCGTGGTTCTGGGCTGAGGTGTCCGGGCGGGCCCGTGGCGGTGGGCGTCGACGGCCGTGCGGTGATGGCGGCGGGCGTTAATGAGGTGTGCGTGGCGCCGGGGGATGCCTAGGGTCTGGCCCATGACCACGTTGGAGTACGACCGCCATCGCGCCGAAGTCGCCGTTCAGCTTGGCCTGTTGAGGGAGACGCTGGCCGGGGCGGATCTGTCGGCCACCGTGCCGACGTGTCCGGAGTGGACGCTGGGGTACCTCGCCCGGCATGTGGGTGGCGCCGTGCGATGGGCCGCGCGGATGGTGGCCACCCGGGCCACGGAAGAGATCGCGTTGGAGGATGTCCCCGGGGCCCTCGGGCCGGAGGGGGATGACCCCGCGGCTCTCGACGCGTGGCTGGCGGAGACCGCCGAGCTCGTCGCGGCGGCGTGGGACGGCGTGGACGCCGACACCGCGGTGTGGTCCTGGTCCGATCAGCACCACGCCGGGTTCTGGGCGCGGCGCATGACGCATGAGGTGGCTGTTCACCGGGCCGACGCGGCTGTTGCCGCGGGCGTGCCGTATGTGGTTGCGGCGGATGTCGCCGCCGACGCGATCGACGAGTGGCTGGAGATCGTGCAGTTCGTGCAGCGGACTCAGGTGGACGATTCGGCGGGTGAGTTGCGTGCCGAGGTGCTCGGTGGGGGCCGCAGCATTCATCTGCACGCGACGGACGCGGTGCCGGAGCTGGATGCCGAGTGGCTCATCGAGTTCGGGGCGGAGGGCTTCAGCTGGCGGCGTGGGCATGAGAAGGCGACGGTGGCTCTGCGGGGGCCTCTGACTGAGGTGCTGCTCGCGTTCTATCGGCGGCGGTCTTTGGACGCTGGTGGCGTGGAGGTTCTGGGGGAACGGGAGTTGATGGACTTCTGGCTGGAGCGGGCGTCGTTCGGGTGATTTTCCCCAACCCCGCCCCTTCCCGATAACCCGCTCGGCGCGGGGGCCTCGGGCGCGGGGCCTCGGCCTCGGTTGCCGACGTCACCGGCTCCGCCGAGTTCGTCCTCAAGCGCCGGACGGGCCGGGTGATCGCCCGGTCGGCCGGAGGTGTCGCCGGGTGGGCGGAGGGTGAGCCCGGGTGGTCCGGGTAGTCCGCCGCTCGCGTGCCCCATCGGGCTCTCGCAGTGGTGGCTCAGCCCTCTCTCGTCAGTGATGCCAGTGCTGCCGGGGCCTCCTCCACCCTGTCCACCAGGGCGATCCTCGGTTCCATCGAGCGGCCGCGGGCCAGTGCCTGCAGCAGCGGCCAGGCCGGGAGGTCCGTCGTCCAGTGGGTGCGGTTCACCAGGATCATGGGGGTGGGCTCGCCGCGGGATTCGTAGTAGTTGGGCGTGGCCGCGTCGAAGATTTCCTGTAGCGTGCCGGCCGCCCCCGGCAGGAAGATCACGCCTGCGTTCGAGCGGGCCAGGAGGCCGTCCTCGCGGGTGGCGTTGGCGAAGTACTTGGCCAGGTGGGTGGCGAAGGCGTTCGGCGGCTCGTGGCCGTAGAACCACGTGGGGATGCCCACCGACGCGCCACCGGACGGCCACCGCTCGCGGACGTCGAAGGCTGCCCGCGCCCACTCGGTGACGGACGGGGTGAAGGACGGGGCCTTGGCGAGGAGTTCGAGCGCCTCGTCCAGCATCTCGTCGCGGAAGACGGACGCGTACGCACCCAGGTTCGCCGCCTCCATGGCGCCGGGTCCGCCCCCGGTGGCGACCGTGAACCCGGCGCGGGCGAGCGAGCGGCCGAGCCGTGCCGCGCCCTCGTACGCCTCCGTGCCACGGGCCATCGCGTGACCGCCCATCACGCCCACCACCCGCGCGCTGACGAGCAGTTCGTCGAGGGCGTCCGAGATCGAGTCGTCGTGGATCGCCCGGAGCATCGAGGAGAAGACGTCGCCGTCCGCCTTGGTCTCCTGGAACCACGCGTACGCACCGGCGTCAGGAGTCGCCTCGTACCCACCCTCGGAGAGTCCCGCGAAGAGCTCGTCCGGCGTGTAGAGAAGACCGCGGTACGGGTCGAACGGCAGGCCCGGGACGGGCGGGAACACCAGCGCCCCGGCGGTCCGCATCGCGTCCACCGCGCTCTGCTCCATCGCGCACCCGAGGAACACCGCTCCCGTGGCGTCGCAGGCCCGCAGCACGGACGTACGCGACAGCAGGTCTATGGCCTGGACGCGGCACCCGGCGAGCGAGCCGCCCGCGGCGATCTCGTCGAACTCCGCGAGCGACTCGATCTCGCGGTCGCCGCCGGGGAGGCGGGGTGCCGGCCCGCGGCCGAAGGAGGAGGCGGATACGGATACGGACGCGGGCTCGGGGGTCGGCTGCATCCGCCCATGCTAAGCAGGCCGCCCTTGCGGGGGACCTCAACCCTGGACCTCAACCCTGGACCTCAGCCCTGGACCTCAGCCCTGGGCCCCAACCCTGGACCTCAGCCCTGGACCTCGGACGCGTCCATCCACATGATTTCCCAGGTGTGACCGTCCAGGTCGTCGAAGGCGCGGCCGTACATCATGCCGAAGTCCTGCGTCTTGCCCGCGGTGCCACCCGCCGCGACGGCCTTGTCGACCAGCTCGTCGACCTTCTCGCGGCTCTCGGCGCTCAGACAGATCAGCGTCTCGCTCGTCGTCCGCGAGTCGGCGATCTCCTTCTCCGTGAACTGCTGGTAGTGCTTCTTGCTCAGCAGCATGGCGACGATCGTGTCGCTGATCACGACGCAGGCGCAGTCGTCCGTCGTGAACTGGGGGTTGATCGTGTAGCCGAGCTCCGTGAAGAACTTCTTCGAGCTGTCGACGTCGTTCACGGCGAGGTTCACGAAGATCATCTGCTGGTACATGAGGTGTCTCCCGATGCGGTGAGTTCGGCGTGGGTTCCGCGTGAGTTCCGCGTGGCGCGTGCGCTCCGTGGCTTACGGAGAGGTAGACGCACGTTCGACGCGGAACTCATCGCCCCTCGCGGAACTTTTTCCCGCGCGACCGGCGAGGGCTCCTCAGCGAGTGAGAGGCAGCGCCGCCAGCTGCGCGACCACCCAGGTCAGCGGCCCGAACACGGCCGCGAGGGCGCCCGCCCGCAGCGCGGCGGTGCCGCGCAGCATCGAGGCCGGCGCCCCGAGCTGGAGCAGCGCCGATGTGGTGTCGGAGCGGGCGTGCTTGGCCTCGACGGCGGCCGTGGCCAGAGTGAGGACCGCGCAGCCGGCGACGAGCAGCGAGCCCAGCGCGGTCAGCGGACCGATGTCCGGCCGGGCACCGGAGTAGAGCGTGAGCGCCGCGTACGCCGCGGAGCCCACCACGCAGAGCACCCCGAGCGGCCGCCCGATACGCCGGGACTCCTCCTGCAGCCCGCGCCCGGCCAGGAGCCGCATCGCCCCGGGCCTTGCCGCCTGCAGGATCCGCCCGCACAGATACGTGAGGCCGGGCCCCGCGAGGGCGAGGCCGACCGCCGTGAGGGCCCACCCGGCGAGCACACCCGCGGGGCTGCCGGTCAGGCCGCCCGGCAGTGTCAGGTTCGAGGTGCCGGGGGCGCGGCTCGCGTACGCCTCGACGGCCAGGCCCGCCGCGAGGAGCGCGATGCCCCACGGCAGCCCGCTCGGCGGGGCGGCGGGTGCGTCCGGGTCCACGGGTTCCTGCCGCTCGGCGCCCGGCTCGTCGCGGCGCTTGGCCGTCCGGGGCCGCAGGACGGCAGCGCTCGCGGCGGACGCGGTGAGCGGCACAAGGGCGAGCAGGGTGAGCGCGGCGGCGAGCGGCAACGGCTGCCCGGCGGCGAGCAGTTCGGACGCGGCGCCGTCGAACGGCAGGCCCGTCAGATCGCCGCGCAGGTGCAGGAAGAACAGGAGCGCGACCATCGAGCCGAGCGTGCACGCCACGGCCGTGGAGATCGCGGCGAGCACCGTGAGCCTGGCCGGACCGAGCCCCACCGCGGAGAGCCCGGAGCGCGGCTTGGTCGCCGGGTCGGTGCGCGCGACGGTGACGGCGAAGTACACGGTGGCGGCGATCGGCGCGACGCACCAGGCGAGGCGCAGCACGGCCCCGCCGGACGCGTCCGGGTGGCCCATCGCGTACCCCAGGGTGCAGAGCAGCAGGAAGCCGGTGCCGGCCGAGGCGGCGGCGACGAGCAGCCTGCGCAGCTGGACCAGGGGATGGGCCCCGCGGGCTAGACGGAGAGCGAGCACGCGGCCCGGCCTTCCGCTTCGTCGGACTCGCCCTCGGCGGACTCGGAGACCGCGGCACCGGCGCCACTCGCGCCACCCGCGCCGTCCCCGTCCTCTCCACCACCCCCGCCGTCCCCACCATCCCCGCCGTCCCCGGCTGTCTCGGCCTCCGCGGCAGCCGGGGCCTCCGCGCCGCCGGCCTCGGCCCCCGTCGACAGATCACCCGCCCCCGGCAGGTGCAGTGTGTTCACCCGCCGCCCGTCCAGCAGCGTGACCGTACGGTCGGCGAGGGCGGCGACCTCCGCGTCATGCGTGGCGAGGACGACCGTGATGCCGTGCGAGCGGGCCGCGGTCGTCAGCGTGCGCAGGACGTGGGCGCGGTCGGCGCGGTGCAGCGGCGCCGTCGGCTCGTCGGCGAAGATCACGGACGGCATGGTGACCAGGGAGCGGGCGATGGCGATGCGCTGGCGCTGGGCCTGGATCAGCGCGTGCGGCCGTTTGCGGGCGCAGTCACCGATGTCGAGGCGGTCGAGCCACTCCTGGGCCGTGGTCTTGGAGGCCCGGTGCGACGCGCCGCGCAGCATCAGCGGCAGCGCGACGTTCTCCCGGGCCGTGAGCTCGGGGACGAGGTGCGGCTCCGGGTCGATCCAGCCGAAGCGGTCGCGGCGCAGGCGTTCGCGGATGACCGGGCCCATCGTGTGGACCGGCGTGCTGTTGAACCAGACCTCGCCCTGCTGGGGCAGGAGCTGGCCGGAGAGGCAGCGCAGAAGAGTCGTCTTGCCGCTGCCGCGCGGGCCGGTGACGGCGAGGATCTCGCCCTCGCGCACGCCCAGCGATACGCCGGTGAGTGCGGGTGAGCCGTTGTGTGTGACGTGCAGGGCGCGTGCCCACAGCACGTCGTTGTCCGGCGGGGCCACCATCACGTACACCTCGGTTCAGATCAGTTTGCCTCCCCCGTACGGGGGAACGAAGGCGGGGCCGATCGGTCACTGGGCACGCTAGGGATCCAGGCCGTGCTGCCTGGAAACGACGCGGCCCGGGGGCGTCCGTTCTCACTCGAACGGGCGCCCCCGGGCCGGTGTTGATCACTCGATCACACTATGGGTCCCTGTGGACCCCAGGGATCAGAGCTTCGTCCACGCCTCCGTGAGGACGTGGCGCAGGATGCCCTCGATCTCGTCGAAGGTCTCCTGGGTGGAGATCAGTGGCGGGGCGAGCTGGACGACCGGGTCACCACGGTCGTCGGCGCGGCAGTACAGACCGTTCTCGTACAGCGCCTTGGAGAGGAAGCCGTACAGGACGCGCTCGGTCTCCTCGTCGTTGAACGTCTCCTTGGTGTCCTTGTCCTTCACGAGCTCGATGCCGTAGAAGAAGCCGTTGCCGCGGACGTCGCCGACGATCGGCAGGTCGTGCAGCTTGCGCAGGGTCTGGTAGAACGCGTCCTCGTTGTCGAGGACGTGCTGGTTGAGACCCTCCTTCTCGAAGATGTCGAGGTTGGCGATGCCGACCGCGGCCGAGACCGGGTGGCCGCCGAAGGTGTAGCCGTGCAGGAAGGTGTTGTCACCCTTGTAGAACGGCTCGGCCAGCTTGTCCGAGATGATGCAGGCGCCGATCGGGGAGTAGCCCGAGGTCATGCCCTTGGCGCAGGTGATCATGTCCGGGACGTAGCCGAACTTGTCACAGGCGAACATCGTGCCGAGGCGGCCGAAGGCGCAGATGACCTCGTCCGAGACGAGCAGCACGTCGTACTTGTCGCAGATCTCGCGTACGCGCTGGAAGTACCCGGGCGGGGGCGGGAAGCAGCCGCCCGCGTTCTGCACCGGCTCCAGGAACACGGCCGCGACGGTCTCGGGGCCCTCGAAGAGGATCTCCTGCTCGATCTGGTCGGCGGCCCAGCGGCCGAAGGCCTCCGGATCGTCGCCGTGGATCGGGGCGCGGTAGATGTTCGTGTTCGGCACCTTGTGCGCGCCGGGGACCAGCGGTTCGAAGGGGGCCTTGAGCGCGGGCAGGCCGGTGATGGACAGGGCGCCCTGCGGGGTGCCGTGGTAGGCGACCGCACGCGAGATGACCTTGTACTTCGTGTGGTTGCCGGTGAGCTTGTGGTACTGCTTCGCCAGCTTCCACGCGGTCTCGACGGCCTCGCCGCCACCGGTGGTGAAGAAGACCTTGTTGAGGTCGCCGGGCGCGTGGTTGGCCAAACGTTCCGCCAGCTCGACGGCCTTAGGGTGGGCGTAGCTCCACACCGGGAAGAAGGCCAGCTCCTGCGCCTGCTTGTAGGCGGTCTCGGCGAGCTCGTGACGACCGTGGCCCGCGTTGACCACGAACAGCCCGGAGAGGCCGTCCAGGTACTTCTTGCCCTTGTCGTCGTAGATGTAGGTGCCCTCGCCACGCACGATGGTGGGCACGGGTGCGTTCTCGTAGTCCGACATGCGGGTGAAGTGCATCCACAAGTGGTCGTACGCGGTTTGGCTGAGGTCCTTGCTCACGGCTATCGGGTTCCCCACATATAGGTCTGCTTCTTGAGCTTCAGATAGACGAAGCTCTCGGTGGAGCGCACGCCGGGGAGGGCGCGGATGCGCTTGTTGATCACTTCGAGAAGGTGGTCGTCGTCCTCGCAGACGACCTCCACCATCAGGTCGAAGGAGCCCGCGGTCATCACCACGTACTCACACTCGGCCATGGCCGTCAGCGCCTCCGCGACGGGATCCAGGTCGCCCTCGACATTGATGCCGACCATCGCCTGGCGTCGGAATCCCACGGTGAGCGGGTCCGTGACGGCGACGATCTGCATCACGCCCTGGTCGAGCAGCTTCTGGACGCGTTGGCGCACGGCCGCTTCGGACAGGCCCACGGCCTTGCCGATGGCGGCGTACGGACGGCGTCCGTCCTCCTGAAGCTGTTCGATGATCGCCAGGGAGACGGCGTCGATGGACGAAGAACCGTTCCCTGGTCGGGAACTGCTGGAATCTGCGCTGCGACTGGCCACGACCCCATGGTGCACAGGAGTCGACAGTTCCGCAAGGTCAGATCGATGAAATTCGTTGTCTGAAGCTTCAATCGTCACGGATTTCGCAGTTCTAGGGCTCCGGGTATGTTGAAAGCGTCGGTACACCGACTAGGGTGGGTGTCTCATCCACTGGACATCTGACTGGAGGGCCGGAAGTGACCACCGAGCTGCGCCGTCTGCGTAACTACATCAACGGCGAATTCCGGGACGCCGCCGACGGCCGGACCACCGAGGTGGTGAACCCCGCCACCGGCGAGTCCTACGCCACCGCGCCCCTGTCGGGGCAGGCCGACGTCGACGCCGCGATGGAGGCGGCCGCCGCCGCGTTCCCCGCCTGGCGTGACCTGACGCCCGCCGAGCGCCAGAAGGCCCTGCTGAAGATCGCCGACGCCTTCGAGGAGCGCGCCGAGGAGCTCATCGCGGCCGAGGTCGAGAACACGGGCAAGCCGACCGGCCTCACGCGGTCCGAGGAAATCCCGCCCATGGTCGACCAGATCCGCTTCTTCGCGGGCGCGGCCCGGATGCTCGAAGGCCGCGCGGCCGGCGAGTACATGGAGGGTCTGACCTCCATCATCCGCCGCGAGCCGATCGGCGTCTGCGCGCAGGTCGCGCCCTGGAACTACCCGATGATGATGGGCGTATGGAAGTTCGCCCCGGCGCTCGCCGCGGGCAACACCGTCGTCCTCAAGCCCTCGGACACGACCCCCGCGTCGACCGTCCTGATGGCCGAGATCATCGGCTCGATCGTCCCCAAGGGCGTCTTCAACGTCGTCTGCGGCGACCGTGACACCGGCCGCGCGATGGTCGAGCACCACACCCCGGCGATGGCCTCCATCACCGGCTCCGTGCGCGCCGGCATGCAGGTCGCCGAGTCCGCGTCCAAGGACCTCAAGCGGGTCCACCTGGAGCTCGGCGGCAAGGCGCCGGTCGTCGTCTTCGAGGACGCCGACCTCGCCAAGGCCGTCGAGGACATCTCGGTGGCGGGCTTCTTCAACGCGGGCCAGGACTGTACGGCCGCCACGCGTGTGCTCGTCCACGAGTCCATCCACGACGAGTTCGTGACCGCGCTCGCCAAGGCCGCGGCCGACACGAAGACCGGCCAGCCGGACGACGAGGACGTGCTCTTCGGCCCGCTCAACAACGCCAACCAGCTGAAGCAGGTCTCCGGCTTCATCGACCGCCTCCCGGCGCACGCCAAGGTCGAGGCGGGCGGTCAGCGGGTCGGCGAGAAGGGCTTCTTCTACGCCCCGACCGTCGTCTCCGGCCTCAAGCAGGACGACGAGATCATCCAGAACGAGGTCTTCGGCCCGGTCATCACCGTCCAGTCCTTCACGGACGAGGAGCAGGCGGTCTCGTACGCGAACGGCGTGGACTACGCCCTGGCCTCCTCGGTCTGGACGCAGAACCACGCGCGCGCCATGCGCATGTCCAAGGTTCTCGACTTCGGCTGCGTCTGGATCAACACGCACATCCCGCTGGTCGCGGAGATGCCGCACGGCGGCTTCAAGAAGTCCGGCTACGGCAAGGACCTCTCGGCGTACGGCTTCGACGACTACACGCGCATCAAGCACGTGATGACGTCGATCGAGGGTTAAGCGCCTCGGGCTCAGCGTGAACCGGCCCGGCAGATCCGTCTGCCTCGTCGCTCGCCGTTGGCCTCCGCGGGCCGTGGGGGCCGGTCGCGCAGTTCCCCGCGCCCCTACGGGGCCCTAGGCGTTTAATCGTGTGACGCCTGATCCGCCCCCGCGTACCGTCAGGAACGCGGGGGCGGCTCCGTGGTGTGCTTCCTTCTTTCTCATCTCTGCAAAAGATCCGTAGCGCACCCACTCCCCGCCCCCGCTTTCGCGTATCCATGGGGGTGGAACCTGATGATGACGACGTCCGACGACCTCGCCGGGCTGCTGCTGCGCCGCCGGCAGAGCGTGGCCGTACCGTCCGGCGCCGGACGGACCGCCGAGACCGAGGCCGCCGTGGTCGTCCTCGAAGCCGAACTGGCTGACCGCGGGCACCTGTTGACCGCCCCGCTGCGCCGTGCGCTGACCGCGCTCGCCGTCCCCGACCTCGCCGCGACCGGCATGAAGCTGTTCGCCGACGTCGACGCGCTGATGGGCTCCGACCGCCGCCACGCCCCGCTGTTCCGGCGCTTCCCCGACGAGATCCCGTACCAGCCCGCGTACGACCGCTACACCTCCCTCATCGTCGAGCACCTCGCCGCCCAGCCCCATCAGCCCTGCATGAACTGCGCGGGCACCAAGGCCCGCGTCCGTGCGCTCAAGCCGTGCGCGCATCTGCTGTGCGACGACTGCCACCGCAAGGAACTGGACACGGGCTGCTGCGACCTGTGCTGCGTCTGGTACGCCTGCCCCATCTGCGAGAACCGCTACGAGACGGACGGGCCCACCGACCCCTGGCTCGACACCGGCGCCCACCTCGGCGGTGACGGCGGCGAGATCCTGCGCGCGCTGACCCTGGCGGCTCCGGGTGACGCCTCCGCCGAACTCGCGGCCCTGCTCGCCCGCCGAACGCCCCTGAGCCCGCAGGACCACGACGACCTGGTCCTGCTGCTCGGGCACCTGGACCCGGCCGGCGCCGCCGACTGGCTCCCGGCCGAGATCCCGCTGCGGGAGAGCAAGGCGCTCGCCCTCGCTCCGCTGCTCGACGTGCCGGAGGTGCGCCCGCTGGTCATGCGGCACGCCGACACCGCCACCGATGTGCTGCGCATCCTCGTCGTACGGTCCGGTGGCGACCCCGACCTGCTCGAACCGCCGCGGCTGCGTGGGCTGCCGCGTCCCGTACGCCGTGAACTCCTCGCCCTGCTCGACGGGTTCGACCTCCGCCGCCTCGCCGAGGACATGGCTCGCCATCCGCGCGCCTGGAAGCACGTCGGCGAGATCCTGCACCCCTTCGAGCAGGCGCACCGGCACGCGCGCGTGGCGCTCGCTTTCGCTGTCCTGCGCGGAACCCGGATCGGCGACGACGCGCTCGCCGAGGTGCTGCTCGGCGAGGCCGCACGCCACGAGGACGTCCGCATCGAGGGCGACCGGCTGCGGATCTCCACCTGGCAGGGGCGCGTCGAGGAGGCGCTCGGCCGCTGGGACACCACGGCCGCGGCCGGACTGCTGCGTCGGCGCCCCGGTGAACTCCTGCGCCGCCTGGACCTGTTGCTCGCCCGGTCGGGTGCTCAGACCCTGCCGGACGTGCTGGCCGAGGCGCTCGCGGGCGCGCTGCCGCACAGCGCTCCCGGGCCGCTGCTCGGCGCGTACGGCCGCATGAAGGTCCGTGCCGAGCCGGGGCGCCGCCGCGTCTTCTTCCCGCGCGGCCGCGTCACCCAGGCCTACGCGGTCGACGATGACCGGCCGCCGCTGCCGTCCCGGGTGGCGGGGCGCGCCGGTGAGCTGATCGAGGCGGAGGCGGTGCGCAGGCTCGCCGCGGGCTCGCGGGGCGACTCGCGGGGTGAGCAGTACGAGGTGGCCGTCCTGGACGCCTCGCTCGCCGACCTGCCCGTGCCGTTCGCCGAGCGCGCCTCGGCCGCCTCGCTGGTCGCGGTGCCGCGCGGCAGCTCGCTGCCCATGCCCGCGGACGGCGAGACCGTGCGGCTCTTCCTGCACTGGCTGCAGCCCAAGGGCGTGCGCGTCGACCTCGACCTGTCTGTCGCGCTCTACGACGACCTGTGGCGCTTCGTCGGCCTGTGCGACTACACGCACCTGACGTACGCGGGCGGCGCCGCCCGGCACTCCGGCGACCTGACGTCGGCGCCCGCCCCGCACGGCGCCACCGAGTACCTGGACCTGGACCTGCCGCGGCTGGCCGACGTGGGGGTGCGCTTCGTGGTGCCCGCGGTCCTCTCGTACAACAACGTCCCCTTCGACGAACTCCCGGACGCCTTCGCGGGGTTCATGGCGGTGGAGGGCACCGGGCGTGCGGTCTACGACCCGCGCACCGTCCGCCAGCGCTTCGACCTCGCGGGTGCCGCGGCGCTGCGCGTGCCAATGATCGTCGACCTGCGGTCGCGCCGCGCCTGGTGGGCCGATGTCACCCTCGGCACGGGCGGGGGCAGCCACGATGTGTGGCGCTACCGCAAGCAGCTCGGCCGCATGGGCAATGACCTGCTCGACACCTTCAAGACGGGCGGCCGGGCCACCCTGTGGGACCTCGCCTGCTGGACGGCCGCGGCCCGCACCGACGGACCGGTGTACGTGCGCGGCCGCGGCCACGTCCTGTGGGGCTACCGCCGCGGCGAGGACGAGCCGCGCGCCGACTTCGCGCTGCGGGTTCGCGACGGCTGGGAGCCGGACGAGCTGCGCGCGGAGGCGGGCCCCGAACTGGCGGGCCGCCGTGCCCTGCTGGCGCTGCTGCACGGGGAGTTGGAGGAGGCGTCCGGGGTCGCGTCCGGCACCGCGTACCGCCTCTACCCGGGGCCGGTCGACGCCTCGCCGCTGGAGCGGATCACCGCGGGGGGCCTGGCGGGGTGGCTGGCGCCGGTGTGATCACGCCGCCGATCACGCGATGGACAGGGTGTCGCTTCCCGGCCGCTCGGCTCGACGCAGCGTCCATTGCCCGTACGTGACACGCGGGCGCATGCTGCCGGGGTGCGAGCGAACCCCAGTGCCTCCTCAGTCTCCCGCCGGTCCCTGCTGCGTGCCCTCGGCGGCGGGGCGGCCGTCAGCACGCTCGCGGGCTGCGGCGTTCCCGCCGCGTACATAGGGCCCGGCGAGCGTGCCGCGGGGGATCGCTCCCGGCGGGACAAGACGCTGACCTTCGCCAACTGGCCGCTCTACATCGACACCGACGACGATGACTCGACGAAGCGGCCGTCGCTGGACGCCTTCGAGAAGCGGACCGGCATCGACGTCCGCTACACGGAGGAGATCAACGACAACGACGAGTTCTTCGGCAAGATCAGCCCGTCCCTGATGAACCACCAGGAGACCGGCCGCGACCTCATCGTCATCAGCGACTGGATGTGCGCGCGCTTCGTGCGGCTCGGCTGGGTCCAGGAGATGGACCGCGCGCGGCAGCCGAACGTCACCAAGTACCTGGACCCGCTGCTGCGTTCACCGCACTTCGACCCCGGGCGCAAGCACACCGTGCCCTGGCAGTCGGGCATCACCGGCATCGCGTACAACAAGCGCGCACTGGGCCGGGAGATCAAGCACGTGTCCGACCTGTGGGCCGACGACCTCAAGGGCAAGGTCACGCTGCTCTCCGGTCTCGACGAGGCGTTCGCGCTGCTCATGCAGGGCGACGGGGTCGACATCACCAAGTGGAAGGCCGACGACTTCCACCGCGTGTGCGACCGGGTGGAGAAGCTGGTGGCCTCGAAGCACGTCCGCCGCTTCACCGGCAACGACTACATCAAGGACCTCTCCAGCGGCGACGTCCTGGCCTGCCAGGCCTATAGCGGTGACGTCATCCAGCTCCAGGCGGACGACCCGGACATCGAGTTCCTCGTCCCCGAGGAGGGCGCGGAACTCTGGGCGGAGTCCCTGATGATCCCGAACCTGGCCCGCCACAAGCGGAACGCGGAACGGCTCATCGACTACTACTACGACCCGGAGGTGGCCGCGGAGCTGGCCGCCTGGGTCAACTACGTCTGCCCGGTCCCCGCGGCCCGCGACATCCTCGCCTCGTCCAAGGACAAGGAGCTGGCCTCGCTGGCCGAGGACCCGCTGATCTTCCCGGACGACGCGATGCGGGGGCGCCTCGCGATCGCCCGTGACATCACGTCGCAGGAGCGTACGGAATTCGCGAAGCGGTGGAACGCGATCGCGGGGTTGTAGCGGGGCGTTTGCGCCTTGCTCAGGGCCGGCGTCGGCGCAGGGCCTTCCGGACGGCACCGGCCGCGTCCTCGGACCGCATCCGCCAGACCGTCAGCTTGTCCTGCACCTTGGACGCGACGGTCCGCCACTTGAACCACAGCGGCAGCTCGCGGAACGGCACGTAGTCGAGGGTGTCGTCGACGGCGCTCTCGGCGAAGCCACGATGACCCTCCGCGCGGAGCGCGGCGAACAACTCCGGGGTGAGCCCGCCGTTGACCCGGGCCGCGACACCGGCCGCGGTGTAGGCGAATCCCCGCTGACCGTGGTCCGGCAGCCGCATGGCCTTGATGATGCGGGGCGAGGCGTCGGCCAGGGAGCAGTTGAAGGCCAGCCCGATCACGGCGGAGCCCAAGGAGCCCTCGCCGCGTTCGTGTGCGGCGTCCCACTCGGCGGGGTCGTCGAAGCGCAGGAGGCTCTCGTCGCCGTCCCAGTCCCACCCGGACACCATCCCCGCCTCTCGTCATGTCAGCCGTGTCGGCGTCCTCACATTGAACACCCGCCACTCCCGTTGCGTTTCATAGGTAACTGCATGGCCGGTATCGAGGAAGCTCGCTGTCTCCGCGTGCGTGTCATTGGCAACTGCTGTGCAGTGAACGGGAGTTGATGTCCGGTGGCGGTCGGTGGATCGCTCGGGCATCGCCCGGAGATCCGTACGACTTGCGGCCCTCCCGTCCGGGTGCCGCGGAAAAGGACGAACTTGATGATCAAGCGAACCGGCCTTCTCGTGGGGCTCGCCGCTCTGCCCGCCGCCCTCCTCACCGTGGTCGTCTCGTCTCCGGTGTTCGCGGCGGACCCTCCGGCCTACCAGATCGACCTGGCCCCGCTGAACGACTCCGGCTCCACGGGGACAGCCCTCCTGAGCCTGCGCGGCAACGCCCTCACCGTGTGGATCAAGTCCGAGGGCCTGGTGCCGGGACAGCCGTCGGCGCAGCATCTGCACGGGTCCACCGACGGGCACGACTTCCAGTGCCCTGACGACGGCGACGACACCAACGGCGACGGCATCCTGAACAACACCGAGGCCACCGTCCACTACGGCGACATCAACATCTCCCTGACCGAGTCGGGGGACACCGACGCGGGCAGCGGCCTCGCCGTGGACCGGATGCCGGTGGCCGACGCGCAGGGCAAGGTCTCCTACAAGCGGACCATCACCGTGGGGCAGGACGTGGTCGACAAGATCAAGGACCTGCACATCGTGCAGCACGGCGTCGACCGCAATGACAACGGCAAGTACGACTTCGAGGGCGCCGGCAAGAGCGAACTCGACCCCAAGCTCCCCCAGGAGGCCACCGCTCCCACCAACTGCGGTGTGGTCAAGGGGGCGGCCGTCGGGTCCGTTCCCGTCGGCGGGGTCGAGACCGGCGGAGGCACGCAGGACCGTACGTCCACCGGCGTCGTGACCGGCGCCGCCGGGGCCGCGGCGGTGGCCGCCGTGGGCACGCTGGTTCTCGCCCGGCGGCGCATGATGACCCCGGCCCCGGCCGCGGTCGCTGTCGCGAAGACCGGGGACGCCGCGTGAGCCGCTCGGCCTGGCGGGCGTGGACCGGGCTCCGGCGTGCCTCCGCAGCCGCGATCGCCGCCGTCGCGGCGGCTCTGGTGCTCACCGCGTGCGGGGTTCCGGAAGGCACCGCCGCCGCGCCCGCCCCGCCCCGCCAGAGCGCGGGGGAGGATGGTGCGGTGGGGGACGGGACGGCGGGTGACGGCTCCACGCCGTCGGCAGGGCCGGGCGAGGACGCCCCCGAGCCCCTGGGCCGGTCGGCCCCGCAACGCGTCGCCATCCCCTCCCTGGGAGTGTCCAGCGCCCTGGAGACGCTCGGGCAGGGCGGTGACGGGACGATGACGACACCGAAGGACCCCGGCCTTGCGGGCTGGTACGAACCGGGCCCCACCCCCGGCTCCAAGGGCCCGGCGGTGATAGCGGGTCACGTGACCTGGGACGGAGCGGACGCCGTCTTCAAGAAGCTGAAGACGATGAAGGCCGGGGACACCGTCGAGGTGACGCGCGCGGACGGGAAGACGGCCACCTTCACGGTGGACCGTGTCGAGGAGTTCCCGAAGAAGGAGTTCCCGACCCTTGAGGTGTACAAGAACATCGACCACGCGGGGCTGCGCCTGATCACCTGCGGCGGCGAGTTCGACGCGGACCGCAACTACTACCCCAACAACGTGACGGTGTTCGCGAGCATGACGGGCGTCGCGTAGGCACGGCCCCGTCTCAGCCCCGCTTCATGGCGGTCAGGGCGATCCGCTCGGCGATCGGGTTCATGTCCTTGCCCTTGGCGTCGGTCGCGTTCACCGAGTAGGCGAGGGTCCGTGTGCCGTTCTCGGTGGAGGCGATCATGTTCGTGTAGCCGTAGCGGGAACCGGTCTTGAGCCAGACCACCGTGTCGTCGTCCAGCTCCATCCGCTGGAGCCCCGCGCCGAACTGGGCTTCGGGGACGCCGGGCGCCAGCTTCGGCAGGGTGAGCATCTCCTTCAACTGCGGCTTGGGAACGACCTTGCCGTCGAACAGGGCCTGCGTGAAGACCTCCAGGTCGGCGGTGGAGGAGATCATGTCGCCCGCCGCGAAACGGTCGTACTGATTCCACTCGGTGATGTCGACGAGTCGGGTGGAGCCGTCCGGCTGCTTCACGCTCTGATAGCCGCGGTTGTGCGGACCGCGGATGCGGAGGTCGGTCCCGGGGAAGTACGTGTCGCGCATGTGGAGCGGCTTGAAGATCCGCTGCGCGGCCTGCTGGGCGTACGAGTCCCCGGTGACCCGCTCGATGAGCATGCCGAGCACGGTGTAGCCGATGTTGCGGTAGTGCTGCTCGTCGCCGGGGTTGTGCTGAGGCCCCTTGGAGATGGCCGACGCGACGACCTTCCGGTAGTCCAGCGTGTCAAAGCGGTGGGCGTATTCGTCGTCGAAGCCATCGCCTGATTGCAGGCCGCTGGTGTAGTCGAGGAGGCTGCGCACCGGGATGGGCAGGAACCTCTTCTTCGGGTCCTGCTCCTCCGGGAAAAGGTCCGGCAGGTAGTGCTGCACCGGCTTGTCGAGGTCGAGTTCACCCTCGGCCGCCAGTTGCAGCGCCACCGCCGCGGTCACGATCTTGGTCGTCGATCCGGCGCGGAAACGCCCGTGCGGGTCGGCCTTCCTCCCCGTGACGAGATCGTGTACGCCGGAACTTCCGCGCCACGCCCCGTCCGTGCCGCCGACCCGGACCAGGGCGGCGGTCGCGTCGGCGTTCGGGAGGCCCTTGATCGCGGCACGCAGGGCCTTGCCGTCCGGCGCGGGCCCCTGAGGGGAGACCGCAGCGGGCGGGGTGTGCGCCTGGGCCAGGGCGGGGGCGGTGGCGGCGCCGGTGAGGCCGATGACGAGGGCGGCGGCGAGAGCGGTACGGGCGCGGAAGTGCATGGTGTGACTCCAGGAGGCTGCGGTGCCGGAAGGTGTGCCGTCCATCCTGGTGAGCCCGCGGGCAGGACGGATCCTCACTGGGGAGGGCGAGGGCCCGGTGAATCCCGAGGGGACAACGCCCGTACAAATCAGGGGTGTTGGCGGGTCATCCCCTAGGGGGCGTCGGCGGCGGGATGGCGTCGGCGGCGGGAAGGTCGGCGCGCTCCTGCGCCGCCATCACCTCGTCGCCGTGATCGAAGGCCCAAGCCCCGAAGGCCTCGATCGGGTCGAGCAGAGTACGCCCCAGGGACGTGAGTTCGTACTCGACGCGGGGCGGGGACTCGGCGTACGACTGGCGCGAGACCAGGCCGTTGTACTCCAGGCGCCGCAGCGTCTCGGTGAGGATCTTGGGGCTGATGCCGCTGATCAGGCCGCGCAGTTCACGCGGGCGGCGCGGGCCGTGCCGCAGGGCCCAGAGCGTCACCGCGTTCCAGGTGTTGGCGAGCAGGTCGAAGGCGAGCCGGGCGCGGCAGTCGGCGAGCAGGTCGTCGTCTCTCACGTACCGAATGGTGCCCGAGCCCTTTCCTACTGTCGTGCCGTACCCCGATGAACCGGGGCACGGGACGAGGCACGGGACGAGAGGGAGACAGGCATGCGCATAGGCATCATCGGCACGGGCGCCATGGCGGACGCGCTCGGCACACAGTGGGTGCGCGCGGGGCACGAAGTGCTGATCGGCGGGCGGGACGAGGGCCGCGCCGCGGCACTCGCCGCGCGCATGGGCGCGGCGGGGCACGGAACACCGCGTGCGGCGGCCGAGTTCGGGGACGCGGTGCTGCTCGCCGTGCCGTACGCGGCGGGGGCGTCCATCGCGGGCGAACTCGAAGCGGCGCTCCGCGAGCGGGTGTTGATCGACTGCTCCAACCCGGTCGGCCCAGGATTCGTCCTGCTCACCGAGGGCGGCCCGTCGGCCGCACGACGGCTCGCCGACGCCGCGCCCGGAGCGCGTGTGGTCAAGGCGTTCAACCTCTGCCACGAGGACGTGTGGCGGATGGACCCGCCGGTCTTCGACGGCAGGACGCTGGCGGTCCCGCTCTGCGGGGACGACGAGGGCGCCCTGGATGTCGTACGGGACCTGGTGAAGGACGCCGGGTGCGCGCCGTTCGCCGCGGGCGGCCTGGAGCGGGCCGGACTGCTGGAGGCGACGGCGGCGCTGCTCATCGGGCTGTGGGTGGGGGAAGGGGCGGACGCGCAGGCCATCGCGCCACCGCTCGCGTATGCCGCGGGTGCCCCACGGGCCGCGGCCGTCGCCGCCGCCGTCACTTCGCCATGAGCAGGATGACGAGGACGACGCCGACCAGGAGCGCGATGGTCAGCATGAGTCCCACGGGGTGCCGTGGATTGAGGCGATGGCCGCGATAGCCCCGTTCGTCGCGTTCGTACACGAAGAGCGGCTCCTCGCGCTTGTCGTCGTCGCTGTTCCCCATGGACCACAAGCTAGTTGAGGAAACCGTTCGGCTACGAGAGCGCGCCGTCGGGCCGCATGCCCCGAGCGCGCAGGGCGTGCAGCGTGTCCACGCGATTGGTCGTGATCGCGTCGACGCCGATGTCGATGAGCCGGCGCATGGAACGCCTCGTGTCCGGCGTCCAGGCGGAGACGAGCAGCCCCTGCCGCTGCACCTGCGTGACCAGCTCGCGCCGGAGCAGCGAGAAGCGGTAGTTGAGCCAGCGCGGCTTGATCGCTTCGAGCACGGCGTGGCGCGGCGGGGCCAGGCTCGTCCAGGTCAGGGCGATCTCGGCGGCGGGGTCCGCCGCGCGCACCGCGAGCATCGTCCGGGCGCCCGCGCAGTAGTACACGCGCTCCGACGCCCCGCAGTCGGCGACGGCCCCGACGACCGCGCGCACCGACTCGGGTGTGGCGCCCGGCAGATCCACCATGAGCCGACGGCCCTCGGTCGCCGCCACGGCCTCCTCAAGAGTGGGTACGCCGTCCTCCGTGAGGCCGCGCACCTCGTCCGCGGAGAGCACGGACAAGGGCCGGTCAAGGTCCCACAGGCGTTTGAGTGTCGCGTCGTGCAGCAGGACGGGTACGCCGTCTCGGCTGAGACGGACGTCGATCTCCACCGCGTCCGCGCCCCGGTCGAGCGCGGAACGCAGGGACGGGAGGGTGTTCTCGCGGAAGCGGTAGGGATCGCCTCGGTGGGCCACGGCTGTCACGGTGCGCATGGGCCCATTGTGGTGCCGCGTCAGGGGGCGAGCCAGGTCCGCGTGTACGTGTCGATCTCCGCGACGAGCTTCGCCTTGCCCGCCGGATCGAGGAACGACGCCTCGACGGCGTTCTTCGCCAGGTCCGCGATGCCCCGCTCGTCGAGGTCGAGAAGACGTGCGGCGATCGCGTACTCGTTGTTGAGGTCGGTGCTGAACATCGGCGGGTCGTCGGAGTTGATGGTGACCGGGACACCGCCGGCGACGAACTGCTTGATCGGGTGCTCGTCGAGGGTGGCGACGGCGCGCGTCGCGATGTTCGACGTGGGGCAGACCTCGAGCGGGATGCGGTGCTCGGCGAGGTGGGCCAGGAGCTTCGGGTCCTGGGCGGCGCTGGTGCCGTGGCCGATGCGCTCGGCGCGCAGGTCGGTGAGGGCGTCCCAGATGGTGCCGGGCCCGGTGGTCTCGCCCGCGTGCGGGACGGAGTGCAGGCCGGCGGCGATGGCACGGTCGAAGTATGGCTTGAACTGCGGCCGCGGTACGCCGATCTCGGGCCCGCCGAGCCCGAACGAGACCAGGCCCTCGGGACGCAGCTTGTCGGTGGTCGCGAGCCTGACGGTCTCCTCGGCGGATTCCAGCCCCGCCTCACCGGGAATGTCGAAGCACCAGCGCAGTACGACACCGAGGTCTGCCTCGGCCGACTTGCGGGCGTCCTCTATGGCATCCATGAAGGCGCGGTCGTCGATGCCGCGCCGCACGGAGCTGTAGGGGGTGACGGTCAGCTCGGCGTAGCGGATGTTCTGCCGGGCCATGTCACGGGCGACCTCGTACGTGAGCAGGCGTACGTCGTCCGGGGTGCGGACCAGGTCCACGACCGACAGGTACACCTGGACGAAGTGGGCGAAGTCCGTGAACGTGAAGAAGTCGGCGAGCGCCTCGATGTCCGTGGGCACCTTGGAATCGGGGTGCCGGGCGGAGAGGGCCGAGACGATGCGGGGAGACGCCGAGCCGACATGGTGCACATGCAGTTCCGCCTTGGGCAGTCCGGCGATGAAGGCATGCGGGTCGCGTGGCTCACTGGTGCTGCGCGGATCGGTCACGGTTTCCTCCCCAGGAACGGAATTGATCGGCTGATCGGGTGGGTCAGGAATCATCGTAAGTGGCGGGCCCGCGGCCCAGGCGGTGGCCGTAGCATGACGGAACGTACGAAAGAGGTGACGCGGGATGTCCGAGGGGTCGGCAGGGCCGGGCGGGTCGGAGGGGCGGGACCCCTGGGCTCCGCCCGAGGATGAGCCGGGGCGGGTGCCGCTGGAGAAGCGGGACCCGTGGGCTGCGCCGGCCGGGCCTCGGTCCCCTGATCCCGCTCCGTCTCCGGGGGGTGCGCCGGGCCAGGGCGAGCCGGTGCCGCCGCCTCCGGTCGGGCCCGAGGGGCCGGGGCAGGTGCCCTACGGCTACCCCGGGTTTCCCGGGCCGGGGCCGCAGGGCGGCGGGGCTCACGGGCCGGGGCCGCAGGGCTACCCCGGATATCCCGGCTACCCCGGCCTCCAGGGGCAGGGCCCTCCCGGATACGGCTGGCCCGCGATGCCGATGGCGCCCTCCAACGGGATGGGCGTGGCCGGGCTGGTCCTGGGCATCGTCTCGGCAGCCGTCTTCTGCCTGTGGCCCCTGGCGATCGTGCTCGGCATCCTGGCGATCATCTTCGGCGCGATCGGTCGTGGCAGGGCGCGGCGCGGCGAGGCGACGAACGCCGGGCAGGCGCTGGCCGGGATCATCTGCGGGGCCGCGGGCATCGTCCTTGGCGTGGGCCTGCTGGTCGTGTTGATCCTGGTGCCGGACGACGTGTTCGAGGAGGACGGGGCAGGTTCGGAGGGCGGCAGCTACTCGGCGTCCGCGGCCTTCAAGCCGTGAGCCGCCGTTTCCTCGGCGTCCGTGGCTCTCGAGCCGTGAGCCGCCGCTTCTCGGCGGATTTCTCGTGGCCGTCCGTCCGCCTGAGCTCCCCGCGGCCCTACCGAAGCCGTTCCCGGGCCTCCATCAGTGCGAAGCCCAGCAGGTTCGGGCCGAGCCACTTCTCCGGGTCCTGGGCGCGCTCGTCGTCGGCCGCCAGGCCTATGCCCCAGATGCGGTCCATCGGGCTCGCCTCGACAAGCACCCGCGACCCCGTGCCCAGCAGGTAGGAGGAGAGCGCGGGCGTGGACGCGAACTTGTGCACGCTGCCCTCGACCACGATGCCGAACCGCTCGCGCTCCCATGTCGCCTCATCGAAGCCCCGTACCAGGCGCCCCGCGTTCTTCGCCTCGGCGGGCGTACGCGCGGCCAGGACCGCGGCCTCGGCCTCCGCGTCGGAGAAGAGGCGGGCCTTGGCGGCCATCATCCAGTGCTCGGCCGTCCCGTACGCCACGCCGTCCACGGTGAACGGCGACAGCCACCACTGGCTCAGGCAGCTCGACCCGAGCGTCCCGTCCCGCCTGGGCCGGTGACCCCAGAAGTGCAGATACTTCACACTCCCGCCCGCCCGAACCGACGCGACCAGCGTGTTCACCGAGTCGATCTTCGTCATACACGCGAGTCTGGCACGCACCACTGACATTCCGTCCTGGGTTTTCCAGGACGACTCGACACCTGGTCGACAGATTCCGTCGCGTAACCAAAAGGCAACAACGGAATCACTTGTTGGAGTACCACTGCTCTGTCAGGATCGGCACTCAAATCGATCTGGAGCTACGCCGACCCCCTGGGACGGGGGCGACGGCGGAGGAGAGCGTCATGCACAACTTCCAGGCGCAGGACCACTTCGCGGAAGGCGCGCAGTACATCGCGGGACGGCTGACCAAGGGCACCTCAGGGCGCTCCCACGCCGTCGTCGACCCGGCCACCGGCGACGAGATCCACCGGTACGAACTCGCGGGCGAGAAGGACGTCGACGCCGCCGTCGGCGCGGCCGCGCGAGCCTTCCCCGAGTGGGCCGGCGCGACCCCCGGCGAGCGCTCCGACGCCATGCACCGCTTCGCGGGCGTACTGGCCGAGCGCGCCGAGGAGTTCGCACAGGCCGAGTCGCTGCAGTGCGGCAAGCCCATCAAGCTCAGCCGGGAGTTCGACGTACCGGGGACGGTCGACAACGCGGCCTTCTTCGCGGGCGCCGCCCGGCACCTCCAGGGCCAGTCGGCCGGCGAGTACTCCGGCGACCACACCTCGTACGTACGGCGTGAGCCCATCGGTGTCGTCGGGTCCATCGCGCCCTGGAACTATCCCCTCCAGATGGCCGCCTGGAAGGTCCTGCCGGCCATCGCGGCGGGCAACACGATCGTCCTCAAGCCCGCCGAACTCACCCCCTTCACCTCGCTCCTCTTCGCGCAAGCCGCAACCCAGGCGGGCATCCCGGACGGTGTCGTCAACATCGTCAGCGGGGCCGGGCGGGACGCGGGGGAGCGGCTCGTGGGCCACCCCGACGTCGCCATGACCTCCTTCACCGGGTCCACCGGCGTCGGCAAGCGCGTCGCCGAGATCGCCACCTCCACCGTGAAGCGGCTGCACCTGGAGCTCGGCGGCAAGGCCCCGTTCGTGGTCTTCGACGACGCCGACCTCGATGCCGCCGTGCACGGCGCGGTCGCGGGCGCGCTCATCAACACCGGGCAGGACTGCACCGCCGCCACGCGCGCGTACGTACAGCGCCCGTTGTACGACGCCTTCGTAGAGGGTGTCGCCGAGCTCATGGAGAGTGTCCGGCTCGGCGACCCCTTCGACCCGAGCACCGACCTCGGGCCGCTCATCTCGCACGTCCACCGCGACCGCGTCGCCGGTTTCGTCGACCGGGCACGCTCCTACGCGCGCGTGGTCACCGGCGGCGAGGCGCTCGACCACCCCGGGGCGTTCTACCGGCCCACCCTCATCGCGGACGCCGCCCAGGACAGCGAGATCGTGCAGTCCGAGGTCTTCGGGCCGGTTCTCGTGGTGCTGCCGTTCGACTCCGACGACGAAGGGATCAGGCTCGCCAACGACACCCCCTACGGACTCGCCGCCTCCGCCTGGAGCCGCGACGTGTTCCGCGCCAACCGCGCGACCCGCGAGATCAAGGCGGGCTGCGTGTGGGTCAACGACCACATCCCGATCCTGAGCGAGATGCCGCACGGCGGATACAAGGCATCCGGCTACGGCAAGGACATGTCCGCCTACTCCTTCGATGAGTACACGCAGATCAAGCACGTGATGTTCGACAACACCGCGGTCGTCCGCAAGGACTGGCACCGCACGATTTTCGGGGACCGATAGCCGATAGGCCGCCCGACCAGCGGCCCCATCCTCCCGAAAGGGCAACCAAGCGCATGGAGCAGTACGAGCCCGACCCCCTCTCCCCGGCCCAACTGGCCGCCATGCACCGCAGCCTCAGGAACGGCAGGGCCTCCCTCACCCGCCGTTCGCTGCTGCGCGCCTCCGCGAGCGGCGCGTTCGCCGTCGGCGGTCTCGGTGCGCTCAGCGCCTGCGGGATCCCGGCCGCGAGCAAGGGCCAGGGCGATGTCTCGTCCGAGGACCACTCGGACAAGGAGAAGCGCGTCACCTTCTCCAACTGGACCGAGTACATGGACGTCGACGACGACGAGCGCCGCCCCACTCTGGACGCGTTCACGAAGCGCACCGGGATCAAGGTCAAATACACCGAGGACATCAACGACAACGTCGAGTTCTTCGGGAAGCTCAAACCGCAGCTCGCGGCGGGCCAGGACACCGGCCGCGACCTCATCTGCGTCACCGACTGGCTCGCCGCCAGGCTCATCCGCTTCGGGTGGGTCCAGAAACTGGACCCCGCGAACCTGCCGCACGCCTACACCAACCTGGCCGCCCAGTTCCGCAACCCGGACTGGGACCCCGGGCGGGCCTACTCGTACCCCTGGACCGGCATCTCCACCGTCATCGCGTACAACAAGAAGGCGACCGACGGCGAAGAGATCACCTCGGTGTCGCAGCTCCTGGACAACCCCAAGCTCAAGGGGCGCGTCGGCTTCCTCTCCGAGATGCGCGACAGCGTCGGCATGACGCTCATCGACATGGGCAAGGACCCGGCGAAGTTCACCGACGACGACTTCGACGCTGCCATCGCCCGCCTCCAGAAGGCCGTCGACAAGAAGCAGATCCGCCGCTTCACGGGCAACGACTACACCTCGGACCTCGACAAGGGCGACCTGGCCGCGTGTCTGGCCTGGGCCGGGGACGTCGTACAGCTGAAGGCCGACAACCCTGACATCGACTTCCACATCCCTGACCAGGGCTACATCACGTCGACGGACAACCTGCTCGTCCCGAACAAGGCGCGCCACAAGAGCAACGCCGAGCGGCTCATCGACTACTACTACGAGCCCGAGCCCGCCGCGCGTCTCGCCGCGTACATCAACTACGTCTGCCCCGTGGACGGTGTGCGTCCCGAGCTCGCGAAGCTCGACAAGGACGCCGCGAACAACCCGCTGATCCTCCCGGACAAGGAGATGGCCGCGAAGTCGCACGGCTTCCGCTCGCTGACGCCGAAGGAAGAGACGGCGTACGAGGAGAAGTTCGCCAAGCTCACCGGCGCCTGACGCTCCCGCGCTCCCCGCAGTCCCTCGTAGCCCCCCGCAGTCCCTCGACTCTCCCCTCGACCCCCTGGACGCACCATGACGACTGCTACAGAACACGGCGGCGACGTCCGCCTTACCGGGATCAGCAAGACGTATGGCTCCTTCACGGCCGTACGCCCCCTTGACCTCACCGTGCCGCAGGGCTCCTTCTTCGCGCTGCTCGGCGCGTCCGGCTGTGGCAAGACCACCACGCTCCGCATGATCGCGGGACTTGAGGAGCCCAGCACGGGCGCCGTGCACCTGGGCGAGCAGGACGTCACGGCGCTGCCGCCGTACAAGCGGCCCGTCAACACGGTCTTCCAGTCGTACGCGCTCTTCCCGCACCTCGACATCTTCGAGAACGTCGCCTTCGGCCTGCGCCGCCGCGGCATCAAGTCCGTGAAGGGCAAGGTCGGCGACATGCTCGACCTCGTCCAGCTCGGCGAGCAGGCCCGCAAGAAGCCGCACCAGCTCTCCGGCGGCCAGCAGCAGCGCGTCGCCGTCGCCCGCGCCCTGATCAACCACCCCAAGGTGCTCCTTCTCGACGAGCCGCTCGGCGCCCTCGACCTCAAGCTGCGCCGCCAGATGCAGCTCGAACTCAAGCGCATCCAGACCGAGGTGGGCATCACCTTCATCCACGTCACCCACGACCAGGAGGAGGCCATGACGATGGCCGACCAGGTCGCGGTGATGAACGCGGGCCAGGTCGAACAACTCGGCGCCCCCGCCGACCTCTACGAGAACCCCCGCACCACCTTCGTCGCCAACTTCCTCGGCACGTCCAACTTCATAGAGGCCGAGATCGCCGGACGCAGCGGCGACGACCTGACCCTCAAGGCGGGCGACGGCAAGCTCACGCTGCCCGCCGCGCGATGTACGGCACCGACCGCCACCGGCGGCAAGGTCATCCTCGGCGTACGCCCCGAGAAGATCTCCCTCACGCACGCCGACGACGCGGGGCAGATCCCGGAGGGCCGCAACCGCATCACGGGCCGCATCGCCGACAGCAGCTTCATCGGCGTCTCGACGCAGTACGTCGTCAACAGTCCGATCTGCCACGAGTTCGAGGTGTACGCCCAGAACATCGAGCGCGACACCCGCCTGGTCCCCGGCGTCGACGTCGTCCTGCACTGGAATCCCGCGCACACCTTCGGCCTGGACGCCGCCCAGGACATCGAAGCGGGCGTCGAGAAGGTCGAGGAGGACGCCTCCGCATGACGACCACCCTCACCGACGCGCCGCCGATGAAAGAGCCGGACGAGGCGCCACGCAAGATCCGCAAGCGGGGGAGGCTCGTCCCCTACTGGCTGCTGTTGCCCGGCATCCTCTGGCTCGTCGTCTTCTTCGCGCTGCCGCTGGTCTACCAGGCGTCGACGTCCGTCCAGACCGGCTCCCTGGAAGACGGCTTCAAGGTCACCTGGCACTTCGCCACCTACTGGGAAGCCCTGAGCGACTACTGGCCGCAGTTCCTGCGCTCGGTGATGTACGCGGGCGCCGCCACGATCCTGTGTCTGCTCCTCGGCTATCCGCTGGCGTACCTCATCGCGTTCCGCGCGGGCCGCTGGCGCAACCTCATCCTGGTCCTGGTCATCGCGCCGTTCTTCACCAGCTTCCTCATCCGTACGCTGGCGTGGAAGACGATCCTCGCGGACGGCGGCCCCCTCGTGGGCGCCCTGAACTCGCTGCACGTCCTGGACGTCACCAGCTGGCTCGGCGTCACGGAAGGCGACCGGGTCCTGGCCACACCGCTCGCGGTGATCTGCGGACTCACGTACAACTTCCTGCCGTTCATGATCCTGCCGCTCTACACCTCCCTGGAGCGCATCGACGGCCGGCTGCACGAAGCCGCCGGCGACCTCTACGCGAAGCCGTCCACGACCTTCCGCAAGGTGACCTTCCCGCTCTCCATGCCGGGTGTCGTCTCCGGAACGCTGCTCACCTTCATCCCCGCGGCGGGCGACTACGTCAACGCGGACCTGCTCGGCTCCACCGACACCCGCATGGTCGGAAACGTCATCCAGACGCAATTCCTGCGCATCCTGGATTACCCGACCGCCGCGGCCCTGTCCTTCATCCTCATGGCCGCGATCCTCGTCATGGTCACTTTCTACATCCGCAAGTCCGGGACGGAGGATCTCGTCTGATGGCTGCCTTCTTCCGCTGGCTCCGCGGCAAATTCGTCGTCATCGCGGGTCTGCTGACGCTCGCGTATCTGCTGCTGCCGAACGTCGTCGTGACGGTGTTCTCCTTCAACAAGCCGAAGGGGCGCTTCAATTACGCCTGGCAGGAATTCTCGCTCGACGCGTGGAAGGACCCCTGCGGTGTCGCCGACATGTGCGGCTCGCTCAGCCTGAGCCTGCAGATCGCCGCCTGGGCGACGATCGGCGCGACCGTGCTCGGCACGATGATCGCCTTCGCGCTCGTCCGCTACCGCTTCCGGGCGCGCGGCGCGGTCAGCTCGCTGATCTTCCTGCCGATGGCGATGCCCGAGGTCGTCATGGCCGCCTCGCTGCTCACGCTCTTCCTCAACATGGGCGCCCAGCTGGGCTTCTGGACGATTCTCATCGCCCACATCATGTTCTGCCTCAGCTTCGTGGTGACCGCCGTCAAGGCGCGCGTGATGTCCATGGACCCGCGCCTTGAGCAGGCCGCACAGGACCTCTACGCCGGCCCCGTGCAGACCTTCGTCCGGGTCACGCTGCCGATCGCCGCACCGGGCATCGCGGCGGGCGCGCTGCTCGCCTTCGCGCTCTCCTTCGACGACTTCATCATCACGAATTTCAACGCGGGCTCGACGGTGACCTTCCCCATGTTCGTCTGGGGATCGGCACAGCGCGGTACGCCCGTCCAGATCAATGTCATCGGTACGGCGATGTTCCTCGTCGCGGTACTGCTCGTGCTCGGCGGCATGATCGTCGGAAAGCGCCGCAACAGGCAAGCCAAGTAAGAGTTCGCATTCTGAAGGAGTTGGAAATCATGGCCCCAAGCGCCATGACCCGCTGGACCACATCCCTTTCCGACGCCCAGCCGGTCTCGTACTGGCTGGACGACCCCGGCAAGCCACGTGCCGAACCGGCCCTCACCGCCGACGAGCAGTGCGATCTGCTCGTCGTCGGCGGCGGCTACAGCGGCCTGTGGACCGCGCTGATCGCCAAGGAACGCGACCCGGACCGCGACGTGGTCCTGGTCGAGGGCCGGGAGGCGGGCTGGGCCGCGTCCGGCCGCAACGGCGGCTTCTGCGCCGCGTCCCTCACGCACGGCATCTCCAACGGCCTCTCCCGCTGGCCGGGCGAGATCGCGAAGCTGGAGGAGCTCGGCGCACGCAACCTCGACGAGATCGAGGCAGCCGTCAAGCGCTACGCCATCGACTGCGACTTCGAGCGCACCGGCGAGATCGACGTGGCGACCCAGCCGCACCAGCTCACCGAACTGCACGAGATGTACGAGGAGATGGCGGAGCACGGCCTGGCGGGCGGCTCCGAGCTGCTCGACGCGGACGGCGTGCGCGCCCACGTCGACTCGCCGACCTTCCTCGGCGGCCTCTGGGACCGCGAGGGCGTCGCCATGCTCAACCCGGCGAAGCTCGCCTGGGGCCTCAAGCGCGCCTGTCTGGAGAAGGGCGTACGCGTCTACGAGCACACGCCCGCGCTGCAACTCGTCTCGTCCGGCGCCGGGATGGCCGTACGCACCCCGTACGGCCGCATCCGCGCCCGGCAGGTCGCGCTCGCCACGAACATCTTCCCTTCGCTGGTCAAGCGCGTGCGTGCCTACACCGTCCCGGTCTACGACTACGCGCTGATGACGGAGCCGCTGACCGAGGAGCAGCTGGCGGCCATCGGCTGGAAGAACCGACAGGGTCTGGGCGACAGCGCCAACCAGTTCCACTACTTCCGGCTCTCCGCCGACAACCGCATCCTGTGGGGCGGTTACGACGCCATCTATCCGTTCGGCGGAAAGCTGCGCGCCGAGCACGACCACCGTCCCGAGACGTACGCGAAGCTGGCGGGCCACTTCTTCACCTGCTTCCCGCAGCTGGAGGGGGTCCGGTTCACGCACGCGTGGGGCGGCGCCATCGACACGTGCTCGCGCTTCTCGGCGTTCTTCGGGACGGCCCACGCGGGGCGTGTCGCGTACGCGGCGGGCTACACCGGGCTCGGGGTCGGGGCGACCCGCTTCGGCGCCGACGTCATGCTGGACCTGCTCTCCGGCGAGCGCACGGAGCGTACGTCCCTGGAGATGGTGCGCACGAAGCCGCTGCCGTTCCCGCCCGAACCGTTCGCGTGGACGGGCGTGGCCCTGACCAAGTGGTCGCTGGCCCGCGCGGACGAGAACGGCGGCAGGCGCAATCTGTGGCTGAAGACGATGGACAAGCTGGGCCTGGGCTTCGACAGCTGACGCGCGGCGGGCTTCGGCGACCGCCTGTCGACTCTTCGTCAACAAGTTCCCGGAACCCGCGTAATGCTCCGGCCGGATCTCCCTCTCTCCTGTGACAGGCACAGCTGCCCCACAGGAAGAGGAGGTCCCGCCATGACTGGCTCGGACTCGGGAACGAAGCCGGCGGTCGAATGGCTGGTGTCGGTGGCGCCGGACCCGGAGGCATGCCGCTGGGAGTGGGAGCGCAATCCCCTGGGGGTCGCGCTCCTGCCCGCTGGCAGGCTCTGGGACGTGCTCATCCTCCCCGGTGAGCTCGGCTATCCCACGCTCGACGTCCTCACCCGCTGCGTCGACCGCCCGGGCCCGGTGCTCGCCGACTTCGGCGACTCCCGCATGGGGTTCTTCGTGCCGGCGGGCACGGTGGCACGCTGGGTGGGCACGGGGGTGCGCGGCGCGGGCCGCGGCACGTGGATCGTGGTCCCTTACCCGGGGCGCTCGACGGGCGGGGTCCGGTGGCTCGTCCAGCCGGACGGTTCGGGCACGCTCACGGACCCGGCGGTTCTCGAACTGGCGATGCACGAGGCGGCGGCGCAAATGGCGCCTCGGGAGCAGCCGGAGGAGTAGTCCGCCGAGCCCGCCCTCGTCTTCGACGGCTACTTCGGCTGATCCGCGTCCGCTGCGGAAGCGGCGGGACGGCGGCCGTAGCGGGCGACCACCAGCAGCACTCCCTGCAGCACCATCCCGAACAGACACCAGCTTGCCACCACGTCCAGCGGCCAGTGATACCCGCGGCGCACGAGACCGAGCCCGACCCCGAAGTTCAACAGAGCGCAGGCGATGACCAGTTCACGGCGTGCGTAGGTGCCGCGCAGATACGGGAGCAGGAGCAGCGCCGCCCCGCCGTAGGCGACCATGGCGGTGGCGGTGTGCCCCGAGGGGTAGTAGCCGCTGCCGTCCATGCCGGGCGGACCGGTGCGGCCGATGAGTTCCTTGAGCGGGATCACGAGCACCGGGACCACTGCCATGGCCACGGCGGTGGCGGCCGGGGCGAGCCACCAGCGGAACGTACCGGCCCGAAATCCCCGCCAGGCCGCGTAGGCGATGGCGGCGGCGAGGAACGGCACGGCGACGGTGACCCCGCCCAGATCGGCGAGGAATTCGGCGGCACCGTCCGGCAGGCGGCTTCCGGTGATCCAGGGGCCGAGCCGCTCGTCCGCGTCGCGGAGGGGGCCGTCGGCGATCACTTGCCAGGTGATGAGCGCGAAGAACAGCGCGCAGAGGCAGAAGAGGAGAGTGGTCGGCCGCCCCGGAACAGGGGGGGTGGTTCCGAGGCGGCCGTCCTGACCGGTGTGCCGCACGCCCCGGGGGGTTTGGGGCGGGCGGCCATCCGATCGGTGAGGAGTTCCGAAGCCAGTGACTCCGGGTGTGTGCGCGAGGGCACGACCAAGACGGGGCTGGGGAGGCTCCGTCCCGGTGTCGCCCACAGTCTCCTGTGGGCGGGGTGTTTCTCTCATCTGCAGAAACCGTACGTCAGCTGATGGCGGCCCGACAGGCGGAACGGCAACCCGGCATGGGTCCCGCACACGTTCTTCACATGCCCTGACGGTCACCCCAGGTCACGGGTCTCGCACCGCACGCCGTACCCACACGTCAGGGCATGTGCGGATACATACGGAGCCGGGATCTTCCCCCTTTGGGGTGATCCCGGCTCCGTCGGACGCCATGCGCCGTACAGGTCTCAGACGCCCGAGAAGGCGGCCTCGATGATGTCCAGGCCCTCGTTCAGGAGGTCCTCGCCGATGACCAGCGGCGGCAGGAAGCGCAGGACGTTGCCGTACGTGCCGCAGGTGAGGACGAGCAGGCCCTCCGCGTGGCAGGCCTTGGCGAGCGCCGCGGTGGCCTCGGGGTTGGGCTCCTTGGTGGCGCGGTCCTTGACCAGCTCGATGGCGATCATCGCGCCACGGCCGCGGACGTCGCCGACGATGTCGTACTTCTCCGCGATGGCGTTCAGGCGCGCCTTCATCGTGGCCTCGATGGCCTTCGCCTTGCCGTTGAGGTCGAGCTCCTTCATCGTCTCGATGGCGCCGAGCGCACCGGCGCAGGCCACCGGGTTGCCGCCGTAGGTGCCGCCGAGGCCGCCGGAGTGCGCGGCGTCCATGATCTCGGCGCGACCGGTGACGGCGGCGAGCGGCAGACCGCCCGCGATGCCCTTCGCCGTCGTGATCAGGTCCGGGACGATGCCCTCGTCCTCGCACGCGAACCACTGGCCCGTGCGGCAGAAGCCGGACTGGATCTCGTCCGCCACGAAGACGATGCCGTTGTCGTTGGCGAACTTCACGATCGCGGGCAGGAAGCCCTTCGCGGGCTCGATGAAGCCGCCCTCGCCGAGCACCGGCTCGATGATGATCGCGGCGACGTTCTCCGCGCCGACCTGCTTGCTGATCTGGTCGATGGCCTGCTTGGCGGCCTCGGGTCCGGCGTTCTCCTCGCCCGTCGGCCAGCGGTAGCCGTAGGCCACCGGGACGCGGTAGACCTCGGGCGCGAACGGCCCGAAGCCGTTCTTGTACGGCATGTTCTTGCTGGTCAGGGCCATCGTGAGGTTGGTCCGACCGTGGTAGCCGTGGTCGAAGACGACGACGGCCTGGCGCTTGGTGTGCGCGCGGGCGATCTTGACGGCGTTCTCGACGGCCTCGGCGCCGGAGTTGAAGAGCGCGGACTTCTTCTCGTGGTCACCCGGCGTCAGCTCCGCGAGCTGCTCGGCGACGGCCACGTACCCCTCGTACGGGGTGACCATGAAACAGGTGTGGGTGAAGTCGGCGAGCTGCGCGGTCGCACGGCGTACGACGGCCTCGGCGCTGGCACCGACGGACGTCACGGCGATGCCGGAGCCGAAGTCGATGAAGCGGTTGCCGTCGACGTCCTCGATGATGCCGCCACCCGCGCGCGCCGCGAAGACAGGCAGCACGGAACCCACGCCGCCGGCGACCGTGGCGGTACGGCGGGCCTGCAGCTCCTGGGACTTCGGCCCGGGAATGGCGGTGACGACGCGGCGCTCCTGCGGAAGTGCGGTCATGGGGTGCTCCTGGGGGTGGGGCGAGGCGGACGCTCGGTGCTTGTCTGCTTGCTTTCGTTGCTGCTTTCTTTCGCAGGTTAGGGGCGGAGGGTGGAGGCGGGCATGCTCCACGGGGGAGTTGTTCGGCGTGGCGCTTGTCCGTGGTGGACATAGCGGAGGGTGGGCGGGGGTGCGGCTTTCGTCCCCCTCCCGTGGACCGGTTGCGCCGCGGTGTCGGCACAGGTCCCGGGCGCGTATCCGGTGAACTGCCCCCGCACGGGCACTAGATTGACGGCTGAACCGACAGACCGGCAGGTCAGGGGGCAAGGGCCATGGACTCCGAAGGCACGCACGACGCTCGCGGTACGCACGCCACACCGGTGCCGCGTCCGGCAGGGCCGTCCGTGCCCGCAGCGCCGCCGATGCCCCGGCGGGCACCCGGCTCCGGCAGCGCCTCATCGGTCGCCGACTGGCTCGCCGCGCCGCGCCCCGAGGTGATCCCCGGCGTCTGGCGCTACGCCTACCGGGCGCCCGCGCCCGAGGCCGAGACCGAGGGCGTCAACCGGCGGCTGATCGTCGGCATGACGATCTCCGCCGTACTCGGCCTGCTGTTCTGGTCGCTGTGGCGGCAGGGCAGCATCCCCTATCAGTGGGCCCCGCTGAAGCTCTTCACGCCGGGCGACTGGTGGTGGGCCGGCAGCGCGCAGCCCAAGGAGTGGCAGGCCCATGACGCCAGGATCGTCTACGACGGTCTGGTCTTCGGCGCGGTGGTCTACATGGTGGGGCGGCTCGGTGCCTGGCCCGACGCCATCCGGCACTTCGTGGTGCGGCGCCCGCAACCCTCCCGTGCCGTGCTCGCCTCCGTCGCGGCGGTCGGCGTCCTGATCTTCGTCTGGCCGAGCTCCCTCGGGCTCGACGCGCGCCCGCTGCCCGTGGCCGACCCCGTCTTCTCCCTGGTCGCGCTCGTCGCGGGCGGATACGAGATCTTCACCTCGCAGGTCCTCACCGACGTCCTGTACGTGCTGATCACCCTCGCGGTGCTGTGGCCCTTCGCCCGGATCGGCGGATGGTGGCAGGCGATCCGCGACGGCAGGGCCACGGCGACGCGCCGGCCCGCCACCACCCCGCCGCCCCCGGCCGAGGCCCCCGCGCGCGGCCACTGGCCCGAACTGCGCGCGGCGGGACACGACAAGGCCGCCGACCTGCTCTCCGCCGAGCTGGTCAGCGGACGCATGAACGACGTCGACTGCGCCCGCGTGGCCCACGCCTGGCGCACGGCCGCCCCCGACCCGGGCGCGCTCGCCACCTTCGTGGACACGGTCGCCCGGAACGGCTCCGCCTCCTGGACCCACCCCTCCGGCCAGCGCGACCTGCCCGCCCGCAGCGCCGTCCACGACCTGCTCGTGGGCCAGGTCAGGATCGGCCGCTTCGCGAAGGACGAGCGCAACCCGCACGCCGTGCGCGACGCCGGTGCCGCGCTCGACCCCGCCGTGCTCGGCACCTCACTGCTCGCTGTGGGCCCGTCCGGCGCGGGCAAGACCGGACGGCTCATGCGCCCGGTGGCGGAATCGCTCGCCCTGGGTGCCCTCACCGGGCAGTGCGCGGTCGTCGCCGTGTGCGCCGCGGGCACGGCGCTCGGGCCGGACGACGCGTACGACGTCGTGATCAGGCCGGGCGACCCCGCGTCCGTGCACGACATCGACCTGTACGCGGACTGCGCCGACCCGGACGAGGCTGCCGCCTTCCTCGCCGAAGGCCTGGTCGGTGACCTGGACGCCGTGGACACGCGACGCGCCGCCACCAGCCTCGCCCAACTCCTCGGTCCCTACCGCCTCCTCCACGGTCGCTTTCCCTCCGTCCCCGTCCTGCGCGAACTGCTCGAAGGGGACCCTGCCGCGCTCGCCGCCCTCCAGGCCGGACTCGCCGCGGACGAGCACACCGCCATGCGCCGCGAACTCGACGCCCGTATCCGCCAGTCCGGCTCACCCAACGACCCGGGCCCCGCCCTGGCCGACCGGCTCGCCCTGCTCGACCGGCCCGCCTTCGCCGACTTCTTCGACCCCAGCGGCGAGGGGCACCCCTTCTCGATGCGCGCCGTCGCCCACCACCCGCTCCGGGTCAGGGTGGACCTGCCCGAACACGGGCACGAGGAGGCGTCGAGGCTCCTGGCTAGGCTGCTGCTCGCCCAGTTCTCGTACGTCGCGCGCGGCCGTGCCCGGCGGCCGCACTTCGTCTGCCTGATCCTCGACGACGCCGCGCGCACCCTCACCCCCGAGAGCGTGCGTGCCATCCAGCGCCTGCGGTCGCTGAACGCGGGCGTCGTGCTCGGACTGCGCACGATCGGCGAGGTGCCGGAGCCGCTGCAGGGGCCGCTCTACGCGGCGGTCGGCTGCCGCATGGCCTTCTCCGGCGTGACGACCTGGGACGGACGCCGGTTCACCGAGGCCTGGGGCACCGAGTGGATCGAGACCAAGGAAGTGGCACAGCACACCGTCTTCGCCGATCAGCCGATGACACGGGCGCTGCACTCGCTGCGCAAGCTCGTCACCGGCAAGGCGGTCACGACCGACGCCGTCACCGTGCGCAAGGTCGAGCGCGAACGCTGGTCCGCGTCCGAACTGGCCCACGCCCTGCCTCCGGGCCACGCGGTGCTCTCCCTGACCGACGTACGGGGCGAGCACGCGCCGCCGTTGCTGGTGGACCTCCGGGGTTAGCCGCCGGGGAGCAGGCCCAGGGAGAGGTAGGGGTGTGCGTACGGGGTATTCGGTCCCGTACGTACCGTACGGTGAGGCAGAATCGGCACAGGTCGTTCATACGTACCGGCCAAAAGATCCACATCTCGTCCGGGATCCGATGGCCGACCGGAACGCGTGCCTCACCGCCGCCGCCAGGTATCAGCCTTGATGTGCCCTGACCCTACTGACCAGACCTGAAGGTCCCATGCCGCCCACGCTCGCCTCCCTCGTCCACCACTCCGCGCTCAAGCTCACCGTGCGCGCGGGTGAGGAACATCTGGACGCGCCCGTGCGCTGGGCACACGCCAGCGAGCTCACCGACCCCGTGCCCTACATGGAGGGCGGCGAGCTCCTCCTGATCACCGCGCTCAAGCTGGACGCGGAGGACCCGGAGGCCATGAGCCGCTATGTGAAGCGGCTCGCGGCGGCAGGCGTCGTCGGGCTCGGGTTCGCGGTCGGTGTGCATTACAAGGACATCCCGGAGGCCTTGGTCGCGGCAGCCGCGGACGAAGGGCTTCCGCTTCTGGAGGTGCCCCGGCGCACCCCCTTCCTCGCCATCAGCAAGGCCGTCTCCGCGGCCATCGCCGCCGACCAGTACCGCGCGGTGACGGCGGGCTTCGCCGCCCAGCGCGAGCTGACCAAGCAGGCGCTGAGCGACGGCCCCGAGGGGCTGCTCGGCGCGCTCGCCGGACAGGTGGACGGCTGGGCCGCGCTGTACGACGCGTCGGGCGCCGTCGTCGCCACGGCCCCCGAGTGGGCCTCCCGCCGGGCCGCCAGACTCACCACCGACGTGGAGCGTCTTCGCGATCGGGCGGCCCCCGCGAGCGCGGTCGTCGCGGGGGCCGAGGACCGGGTGGAGCTGCACTCGATCGGCACGGGACGCAGGCCCCGCGCCGCGCTCGCCGTCGGCACGGCGTCCACCCTCGGCACCGCCGAGCGGTACGCACTGCACTCCGCCATAGCGCTGCTCACCCTCACCACGGAACGCAACCGCTCGCTGCAGGCCGCCGAGGCCCGCGTCGGCTCCGCGGTGCTCCGGATGCTGCTCGCCGGGGAGCCGGACCACGCCCGTACGGTGGCGGGCGAGTTGTACGGCAGCCTGCTCGACGCGCCGTTCCGTCTGGTGGTCGCGGAAGTGCCCGCGTCGGCCCCGGCGGACGGCGACCCCTTCGCCCAGCTCACCGATGCCGTCGAATCGGCCGCGGCCCGCGCCGGCGAGGCCCTCCTGGTCGTCCCCTACGGCGAGCGGCTCGTGCTGCTCGTCGTGGACGGCGGCGCGGGTGCCGCGGCCTGCGTCGCGTACGCGCGGACCCTGGAGGCGGGACGCTCCGAGGCGCCGGAGGGCGGTGCGGGCGACGGGGCGACTCTCCTCCTCGGCCTCTCCGCGCCCGCGGGCCCGATCGCGGCGGCCACCGCGTACAAGCAGGCCGACCAGGCGCTGTCCATCGCCCGGCGCCGGGGCCGCGCGATGGTCGAACACGAGGACCTCGCCGCGGGCTCGGTCCTGCCGCTGCTCGCCGACGACGCGGTGCGCGCGTTCGCCGACGGACTGCTGCGCGCCCTGTACGAACACGACGCCACCGGCCGGGGCGACCTGATCGCCTCCCTGCGCGCCTGGCTCTCGCGCCACGGCCAGTGGGACGCGGCTGCGGCCGACCTGGGCGTCCACCGCCACACCCTGCGCTACCGCATGCGCAGGGTCGAGGAGATTCTCGGCCGCTCCCTGGACGACCCGGACGTCCGGATGGAGCTGTGGCTCTCGCTGAAGGCGACATCGAGCGGTACGGAGTAATCGCGGGGTTCGCAGGAGACACGTACGAAATGCGCCCCTGCCAAAGAGGCGCGCCCCCATGGGGCAGTACTCCGCGTCGGACAAACGACCGCCGCCCCCGCCGCCCCTACGGTGGGGAACGTACCCCCCAAGACACACCTTCGCGGAAGGGCCGGGAATCGACATGACTTCCATCCACGCCTTCTGGCTCGCCGGTCGCCAGACCACCGGTGAGACCACTCTCGACGTCACCTCGCCCTGGGACGGGCGGATCGTCGGCAAGGCGGCCGTCCCGACCGACGCCCAGGTCGAGGAGGCCGTCGCCGCCGCCTACGCCGTGCGCGACGAGTTCGCCGCGACCCCGGCGCACGTGCGGGCCGCCGCCCTCGACCACGTGAGCCGCAGGCTCGTCGAGCGGACGGAAGAGATCGCCCAGCTCATCTCCGCCGAGAACGGCAAGCCCATCAAGTGGGCCCGCGGCGAGGTCGGCCGTGCCGTCTCCGTCTTCCGGTTCGCCTCCGAGGAAGCCCGCAGGTTCAACGGCGGCGAGGCCCAGCGCCTCGACACCGACGCCGGTGGCCAGGGGCGTCTCGCCTTCACCCGCCGCTTCCCCAAGGGTGTCGTCCTGGGCATCGCGCCGTTCAACTTCCCGCTGAACCTCTGCGCCCACAAGATCGCCCCGGCCATCGCGTCCGGCACGCCGATCATCCTCAAGCCGGCGCCCGCCACCCCGCTCTCCGGTCTCCTCATCGGCGAGCTGCTCGCCGAGACCGACCTGCCCGCCGGGTCCTGGTCGGTCCTGCCGGTCGCGAACGAGAAGATGCCCGCCCTCGTCCAGGACGAGCGCCTCCCCGTCATCTCCTTCACCGGCTCCGAGAAGGTCGGCTACGCGATCCTGGACTCGGTGCCGCGCAAGCACTGCACCCTGGAGCTCGGCGGGAACGGCGCCGCCGTCGTCCTCGCCGACTTCTCCTCCGACGAGGACCTCGACTGGGCGGCCTCGCGCATCGCGACCTTCTCCAACTACCAGGGCGGCCAGTCCTGCATCTCGGTGCAGCGCGTCATCGCCGACGCCTCCGTGTACGACCGGCTCGTGCCGCGCGTCCTCGCGGCCATCGAGGCCCAGGTCACCGGCGACCCGTCCGACCCGAAGACCGACGTCGGCCCGCTCGTCAACGAGGACGCCGCCAAGCGCGTCGAGTCCTGGGTCGACGAGGCCGTCCAGGCGGGCGCGCAACTGCTCGCCGGCGGCAAGCGGGACGGCGCGTCGTACGCGCCGACCGTGCTCGCCGACGTACCCGCCGATGCCACCATCGCCGTCGAGGAGGTCTTCGGACCGGTCCTCACGATCAAGAAGGTGGACGGCGAGGCGGAGGCGTTCGCCGCCGTCAACGACTCCAAGTACGGCCTCCAGGCGGGCGTCTTCACGCACGACCTGCAGACCGCCTTCCGCGCGCACCGCGACCTGGAGGTCGGCGGCGTGGTCATCGGCGACGCCCCCTCCTACCGCGCCGACCAGATGCCGTACGGCGGCGTCAAGCAGTCCGGCGTGGGCCGCGAGGGCGTCCGCTTCGCGATGGACGACTACACGTACGAGCGGGTCATGGTGATGACGGGCCTCGCCCTGTAACTCAGTCCGCAACCAGTCCACGAACCGGACGGCCGGAGCCCACTGTGCGGGGGCTCCGGCCGTTCTCGTGTGCGAGGGCGCGATGCGCCGAACGCTGCGCGAGGACTGGTGGGCGCGGGACGAATCGGGTACATACGATCCATACGATCGAGTAGCACCAGTCAGTAACCGACCGGGTCAAGATCGGGTCAATCGGAGCCGATCGGCCCCACTCCGCGGCGAGGTGAGCTCCTCAATGCCCGCACAACCCACACCCCTTCCCGGGGCGTCCGTCAGCGAACGCGAGGCCAGGCAGGTCGCCGAGGCCGCCCGCGAACAGGACTGGCGCAAGCCCAGCTTCGCCAAGGAACTCTTCCTCGGCCGCTTCCGGCTCGACCTGATCCACCCCCATCCGATGCCCGCCGACGAGGACGCCCGGCGCGGCGAGGAGTTCCTCGCCAAACTCCACGACTTCTGCGAGACGAAGATCGACTCGGCCCGCATCGAGCGCGAGGCGAAGATCCCCGACGAGGTGATCAACGGGCTCAAGGAGCTCGGCGCGCTCGGCATGAAGATCGACACGAAGTACGGCGGGCTCGGCCTCACGCAGGTCTACTACAACAAGGCCCTGGCCCTCGTCGGCTCCGCGAGCCCGTCGATCGGCGCGCTCCTCTCCGCGCACCAGTCGATCGGCGTACCGCAACCGCTCAAGCAGTTCGGCACCCAGGAGCAGAAGGACGAGTTCCTGCCGCGCTGCGCCCGCACGGACATCAGCGCGTTCCTCCTGACCGAGCCCGACGTCGGCTCCGACCCGGCCCGGATGGCGATGGCGGCGGTGCCGGACGGCGACTCGTACGTCCTGGACGGCGTGAAGCTGTGGACCACGAACGGCGTCGTCGCCGACCTCCTGGTCGTCATGGCGCGCGTCCCGAAGTCCGACGGCCACAAGGGCGGCATCACGGCCTTCGTGGTGGAAGCGGCGGCCGAGGGCATCACGGTCGAGAACCGCAACGCCTTCATGGGCCTGCGCGGCCTGGAGAACGGCGTCACCCGCTTCCACCAGGTCCGCGTCCCGGCCGCGCACCGCATCGGCCCGGAGGGCGCGGGCCTGAAGATCGCCCTGACGACCCTCAACACCGGACGGCTCTCGCTGCCCGCGATGTGCGTCGGCGCGGGCAAGTGGTGCCTGAAGATCGCCCGTGAGTGGTCGGGCGCGCGCGAGCAGTGGGGCAAGCCGGTCGCGCTGCACGAGGCGGTCGGCGCGAAGATCTCCTTCATCGCGGCGACGACCTTCGCCCTGGAGGCCGTACTCGACCTCTCATCGCAGATGGCCGACGAGGACCGCAACGACATCCGCATCGAGGCGGCGCTCGCCAAGCTGTACGGCTCCGAGATGGGCTGTCTGATGGCGGACGAGCTGGTGCAGATCCGCGGCGGCCGCGGCTTCGAGACCGCCGAGTCCCTCGCCGCCCGCGGCGAACGCGCGGTCCCGGCGGAACAGGTCCTGCGCGACCTGCGCATCAACCGCATCTTCGAGGGCTCGACGGAGATCATGCACCTGCTCATCGCCCGCGAGGCGGTGGACGCGCACCTGAAGGTGGCGGGCGACCTGATCGACCCGGACAAGTCCCTGACCGACAAGGCGAAGGCCGGCGCGAAGGCAGGCGGCTTCTACGCCCGCTGGCTGCCGAAACTGGTCGCAGGGCCGGGACAACTCCCGAGCTCGTACGCCGAGTTCCACCCCAGCGGCCACGCGGATCTCTCCGCGCACCTGCGCTACGTGGAGCGCAACGCCCGCAAGCTGGCCCGCTCGACCTTCTACGCGATGTCGCGCTGGCAGGGAAAGATGGAGACCAAGCAGGGGTTCCTGGGCCGGGTGGTCGACATCGGCGCCGAACTCTTCGCGATGAGCGCGGCGTGCGTACGCGCCGAGCTGCTGCGGACGACGGAGGACCACGGCCGCGAGGCCTACCAGCTGGCCGACACGTTCTGCCGCCAGTCCCGCATCCGTGTCGACGAGCTGTTCGACCGCCTGTGGACCAACACGGACGACGTCGACCGCAAGGTGGTCAAGGGCGTCCTGAACGGCATGTACACCTGGCTGGAGGCGGGCGTCGTCGACCCCAGCGGCGAAGGCCCGTGGATCGCGGACGCGACGCCGGGTCCCACCCAACGGGAGAACGTCCACCGGCCGATCCGCTGACCCCCTTTCCGGGGCGTTCCCCCCTGCGGGAACGCCCCGGAACACGATTGGGGCCCACCGGATCGGGGCGCAGTGTCTCCTCACGCCGCCACCCAGGCAAGAATGGGGGGATGAGCGACAGCCCAGCCCCCCTCGCCGATCCGCATCTCGTCTTCGACCCCGTCGTGACGGACGGTCCTCGGGACATCGTCATCCTCGGCTCCACCGGGTCGATCGGCACCCAGGCCATCGATCTCGTCCTGCGCAACCCCGGCCGCTTCCGCGTCACCGCGCTCTCCGCCGCCGGCGGCCGCGTCGGACTGCTCGCCGAGCAGGCCAGGCAGCTGCGGGTGCGGACCGTGGCCGTGGCCCGCGAGGACGTCGTACCGGCGCTGCGCGAGGCGCTCAAGGGGCAGTACGGCAGCGAGCCGCTGCCCGAGATCCTCGCCGGACCCGACGCGGCCACGCAGGTCGCCGCGTCGCCGTGCCACACCGTCCTGAACGGCATCACCGGGTCCATCGGGCTCGCGCCCACGCTCGCCGCGCTCGAAGCGGGCCGCACCCTCGCGCTCGCCAACAAGGAGTCGCTGATCGTCGGCGGGCCCCTGGTGAAGGCGCTCGCCAAGCCGGGGCAGATCATCCCCGTCGACTCCGAGCACGCGGCGCTCTTCCAGGCGCTCGCCGCGGGCACCCGCGCCGATGTGCGCAAGCTGGTCGTCACGGCCTCCGGGGGCCCGTTCCGGGGACGTACGAAGGCCGACCTGGCGGACGTGCGGCCGGAGGACGCGCTCGCGCACCCCACCTGGGCCATGGGCCCGGTCATCACCGTCAACTCCGCGACGCTCGTCAACAAGGGTTTGGAGGTCATCGAGGCACACCTCCTCTACGACATCCCCTTCGAGCGCATCGAGGTCGTCGTCCACCCGCAGTCCTACGTGCACTCCATGGTCGAGTTCACCGACGGATCGACGCTGGCCCAGGCCACGCCGCCCGACATGCGCGGCCCGATCGCCATCGGCATCGGCTGGCCCGAGCGCGTGCCGGACGCCGCGCCCGCGTTCGACTGGACCAAGGCCTCCAGCTGGGAGTTCTTCCCCCTCGACAACGACGCGTTTCCGTCGGTCGGGCTCGCCCGGCAGGTGGGGAAGCTCGCGGGCACGGCCCCGGCGGTGTTCAATGCCGCCAACGAGGAGTGCGTGGACGCGTTCTTGAACGGTGCCCTGCCCTTCAACGGGATCATGGAGACCGTCACGAGGGTCGTCGCCGAACACGGCACACCGTCCGCGGGAACTTCCCTGACCGTCGCGGACGTCCTCGAAGCGGAGACCTGGGCGCGCGCCCGGGCCCGTGAACTGACGGCGAAAGCGACCGCGGAGGCGCGCGCATGACGACCTTGATGATGATCCTCGGCATAGTCGTCTTCGCGGTCGGGCTGCTGTTCTCGATCGCCTGGCACGAGCTGGGCCACCTGTCGACCGCCAAGCTGTTCGGCATCCGCGTGCCGCAGTACATGGTCGGTTTCGGCCCGACGATCTTCTCGCGCAAGAAGGGCGACACCGAGTACGGCATCAAGGCCATCCCCCTCGGCGGCTACATCCGCATGATCGGCATGTTCCCGCCGGGACCGGACGGACGCCTCGAGGCGCGGTCCACCTCCCCCTGGCGCGGCATGATCGAGGACGCGCGCTCGGCCGCCTTCGAGGAGCTCAAGCCCGGCGACGAGACGCGGCTCTTCTACACGCGCAAGCCGTGGAAGCGCGTGATCGTGATGTTCGCGGGCCCGTTCATGAACCTGATCCTGGCCGTGGCGATCTTCCTCGGCGTGATGATGACCTTCGGCATCAGCACGCAGACGACGACGGTCGGCAAGGTGTCCGACTGCGTCATCCAGCAGAGCGAGAACCGCACGAAGTGCGAGAAGGGCGACACGGTCGCGCCCGCCAAGGCCGCGGGCCTGAAGCTCGGCGACAAGATCGTCGGCTTCCAGGGACAGCCGGTCGACGACTGGTCCGCGCTCCAGGGCAAGATCCGCGAGACGATCGGCCCGGCCACCATCACGGTCGAGCGCGACGGCAAGCAGGTCGACCTGCACGCGAATCTCATCAAGAACCAGGTCAGCAAGACCGACGGTGAGGGCGGCTATGTGGAGGGCAAGTACGTCTCCGCGGGCTTCCTCGGCTTCACCCCCGCCACCGGCATCGTGCAGCAGGGCTTCGGCGACTCCGTGAGCCGCATGGGCGACATGATGGAGAACGGCGTCGAGTCGCTCATCGCGCTGCCGTCCAAGATCCCCGACCTGTGGGACGCGGCCTTCGGTGACGGTGACCGCAAGCAGGACTCCCCGATGGGCGTGGTCGGCGCGGCACGCGTGGGCGGCGAGGTCTTCACCCTCGACATCCCGCCGGAGAACCAGATCGCGATGATGCTGTTCCTGGTCGCGGGCTTCAACCTCTCGCTGTTCCTGTTCAACATGCTGCCGCTGCTGCCGCTGGACGGCGGTCACATCGCCGGGGCTCTGTGGGAGTCGGTCCGCCGCAAGGCGGCCAAGCTCCTGAAGCGGCCCGACCCGGGTCCCTTCGACGTCGCGAAGCTGATGCCCGTCGCCTACGTGGTGGCCGGGATCTTCATCTGCTTCACGATCCTCGTGCTGATCGCGGACGTCGTTAACCCGGTGAGAATCTCCTGATGCCGCACCGTTCCGGGGAGCGCCCCCGGGACGCCCGGTAAAGACGTTCGTGGCGGCCGGACACTCTATGTGTCCGGTCGCCCACCATTGGGTGGATTTGGGGACGGGATGTGCTCGGGCCCTGTGGGGTGCCGTAATCTCGAAGTCTGGAGCCCGCCGAACTCGGGACCTTGATCCACACCTTGGGGATGCACGCCAGATGACTGCCGTTTCTCTCGGAATCCCGTCCGTACCGACCAAGCTCGCCGACCGCAGGGTCAGCCGTAAGATCCAGGTCGGTACGGTCGCCGTCGGCGGGGACGCGCCCGTGTCGGTGCAGTCGATGACGACGACGCGTACGTCCGACATCGGTGCGACGCTGCAGCAGATCGCCGAACTCACCGCTTCCGGCTGCCAGATCGTGCGGGTGGCGTGTCCGACGCAGGACGACGCGGACGCCCTTGCGACGATCGCACGCAAGTCGCAGATCCCGGTGATCGCGGACATCCACTTCCAGCCGAAGTACGTGTTCGCGGCGATCGACGCCGGCTGCGCCGCTGTCCGCGTGAACCCGGGCAACATCAAGCAGTTCGACGACAAGGTCAAGGAGATCGCGCGGGCCGCGAACGACGCGGGCACGCCGATCCGCATCGGCGTGAACGCCGGTTCCCTGGACGCGCGTCTCCTCAAGAAGTACGGCAAGGCGACCCCGGAGGCCCTGGTCGAGTCGGCCCTGTGGGAGGCGTCGCTCTTCGAGGAGCACGGCTTCCGGGACATCAAGATCTCGGTCAAGCACAACGACCCGGTGGTCATGGTCAACGCCTACCGCCAGCTCGCCGCGGCCTGCGACTACCCCCTGCACCTCGGCGTGACCGAGGCCGGCCCCGCCTTCCAGGGCACGATCAAGTCGGCGGTCGCCTTCGGCGCGCTGCTCTCCGAGGGCATCGGCGACACCATCCGCGTCTCGCTCTCGGCCCCGCCGGTGGAGGAGATCAAGGTCGGCATCCAGATCCTGGAGTCCCTCAACCTCAAGCCGCGCCGCCTGGAGATCGTCTCCTGCCCGTCCTGCGGTCGCGCCCAGGTCGACGTCTACAAGCTGGCCGAAGAGGTCACCGCCGGCCTGGACGGCATGGAGGTCCCCCTCCGCGTCGCCGTCATGGGCTGTGTCGTGAACGGCCCCGGCGAGGCCCGCGAGGCCGACCTCGGCGTCGCGTCCGGCAACGGCAAGGGGCAGATCTTCGTCAAGGGCGAGGTCATCAAGACCGTCCCCGAGTCGAAGATCGTGGAGACCCTCATCGAAGAGGCCATGAAGATCGCCGAGCAGATGGAGAAGGACGGGATCCCCTCCGGGGAGCCCACGGTCGCGGTAGCGGGCTGACGCTGACATGACGCATGGGACCGGGCGCCACCTCCGGAGGTGGCGCCCGGTCCCATGCGTGCGGTGCCGCCGAGCATCTCCGGTTAAAGTACGGAGATCAGCAGACCGTGTGACTTCGCCCCGAGGGGCTACTCGTAGTGACGCGACGGTCGAGCCCTGACCGGCGCCCGGGGGGCGCGCGGCGACGCTAGCAGGGTGTTCGACCGGTTGTCGTTGCCCGCAGGGAGTGATGGAGACGCCCCGTTGTTGACGCAGACCACCACCAGGGTCCTCGAACCGAGTGACCTGGACGCCGCGCTCGCCGTGCTGGACCGCGAGCCGGTGGCCAATGCCTTCGTGACCTCGCGGGTGCGCGTCGCGGGCCTCGACCCGTGGCGGCTCGGCGGCGAGATGTGGGGCTGGTACCAGGACGGAATGCTGGAGTCCCTCTGCTACGCGGGCGCCAACCTCGTCCCGATCTGCGCGACCCCGCGAGCCGTCCGCGCCTTCGCGGACCGCGCCCGCAGGGCAGGCCGCCGCTGCTCCTCCATCGTCGGCCCCGCCGAGCCCACCGCCCAGCTGTGGCGGCTGCTCGAACCCTCCTGGGGCCCCGCCCGCGAGGTCCGCGCCCAGCAGCCGCTGATGGTCACCGACCGGCTCCCGCAGGACATCACCCCCGACCCCTACGTCCGTCGCGTCCGCAAGGACGAGATGGAGACGATCATGCCCGCGTGCGTGGCGATGTTCACCGAGGAGGTCGGCATCTCGCCGCTCGCCGGCGACGGCGGACTGCTCTACCAGGCGCGGGTCGCCGAACTCGTCGGCGGGGGGCGCTCGTTCGCGCGCCTCGACCGCGACGGCAAGGTCATCTTCAAGGCGGAGATCGGCGCGGCCACCGCACTGGCCTGCCAGGTGCAGGGTGTCTGGGTGGCCCCCGAGTACCGGGGCCAGGGCTACGCGGCACCGGGCATGGCGGCCGTCCTGCGCTACGCCCTCGCGGACATCGCCCCCGTCGTCAGCCTCTACGTCAACGACTTCAACACCCCGGCAAGGGCGGCGTACCGGCGGGTGGGTTTCCAGGAGGTCGGGGCGTTCATGAGCGTTCTGTTCTAGCTCCCCGCGCCTCACCCCGCACTCCTCACGCACCCCCGTCCGCGAGCTAAAGTTCGGCGCATGACTGACGACGTCGTGATCGGGCCGCTGGACCTCGCCACGCACGTGGACGAAGCGCTGCGGGTGCAGGCCCACGCCTTCGGGCTCAGCGACGACGAGGTGACCGTGCGGCGGCAGATCGTGCTGCGGCACATCACCTATCCCGGCGCCCGCGCGCTCGGCGCCACCACCCCCGAGGGCCGGCTCGTCGCCTTCGTCTACGGCATGCCCAACGACCGCGGTCACTGGTGGTCCACGGTCGTCGAGCCGTATCTGCGCGTGCGCGGCATGGAGGACTGGCTCGACGACTCCTTCGTGATCACCGAACTCCATGTGCAGCCCGGCTACCAGAACCGCGGGGTCGGTCGCACGCTCATCACTACCATCACGGACGACGTCGACCAGCCCCGTTCGATCCTCTCGGCGATCGACGTCGAGAGCCCCGCGCGGGGCCTCTACCGCTCCCTCGGGTACGCCGACCTGGCCCGCAACGTCCAGTTCCCCAGCGCCCAGAAGCCGTACGCGGTCATGGGAGCGCCCCTGCCCCTGAGGCGGCCGGGCGCGTAGCGGCACGGAACCGATTTCCGCACGCGCCGGGGCCCCGGCTAACCTCCTGACATCACCCTTCCCCAAGCTCTCGGCTTAGCTCGAGCAGGGGGGACCACCTTTCGCAGGAGTTCACCATGGCCCAGGTCCAGCGCATGTCCCGATTGATGATCAAGACACTGCGCGACGACCCGGCGGACGCAGAGACGCTCAACCACAAGCTGCTCGTCCGGGCCGGATACGTCCGCCGCACCGCCGCCGGCATCTGGTCCTGGCTGCCGCTGGGCAAGAAGGTCCTGGACAACATCACCCACGTCGTCCGCGAGGAGATGGACGCCATCGGCGCCCAGGAAGTCCTCCTGCCCGCGCTCCTGCCCAAGGAGTCGTACGACGCGACGGGGCGCTACGACGAGTACGGCGACCTGCTCTTCCGCCTCAAGGACCGCAAGGGCGCGGACTACCTCCTCGGTCCCACGCACGAGGAGATCTTCACCCAGATCGTCAAGGACCAGTGCTCGTCCTACAAGGACCTGCCGGTCGTGCTCTACCAGATCCAGACGAAGTACCGCGACGAGGCCCGCCCCCGCGCGGGCGTGCTCCGCGGCCGCGAGTTCCAGATGAAGGACTCGTACTCCTTCGACACGACGGACGAGGGCCTCGCCGAGTCGTACGCCCTGCACCGTGCCGCGTACATCAAGATCTTCGAGCGTCTCGGCCTCGACCACCGCATCGTCTCCGCCGTCTCCGGCGCGATGGGCGGCTCGGCCTCCGAGGAGTTCCTGGCGCCCGCGCCGGCCGGTGAGGACACGTTCGTGGACTGCCCCGCGTGCGACTACGCGGCCAACACGGAGGCCGTTTCCTTCGTCGCCACGGCGGTGGACGGTTCGGCGCACGGCCCCGTCGAGGACCTCGACACCCCCGACACCCCGACCATCGAGACGCTCGCCGCCCACCTCGGTGTGCCCGCCTCCGCGACCCTGAAGAACCTCCTGGTCAAGGTCGACGGCGAGATCGTTGCCGTGGGCGTCCCCGGCGACCGTGAGGTCGACCTCGGCAAGCTCGGCGAGCACCTGTCGCCCGCCGTCGTGGAACTGGTGACGGCGGAGGACTTCGAGGGCCGCGACGATCTCGTACGCGGCTACGTCGGTCCGCAGGGCCTGGAGAAGGTCCGCTACATCGCCGACCCGCGGGTGGCGGCCGGCACGGCCTGGATCACCGGCGCCAACAAGATCAACACGCACGCGAAGAACGTCGTCGCGGGCCGTGACTTCGAGGTCGACGACTACCTGGACGTCGTGGTCGTCGAGGAGGGCGACCCCTGCCCCAAGTGCGGCACCGGCCTGAAGCTGGACCGCGCCATCGAGATCGGCCACATCTTCCAGCTGGGCCGCAAGTTCGCCGACGCCTTCCAGCTGGACGTGCTCGGCCAGCAGGGCAAGCCGGTCCGCGTGACCATGGGCTCGTACGGCATCGGCGTCTCCCGCGCGGTGGCGGCGCTCGCCGAGCAGACGGCGGACGACAAGGGCCTGTGCTGGCCCCGCGAGATCGCCCCGGCCGACGTGCACGTGGTGGCCGCGGGCAAGGCGCTCCAGACGGAGCTCGCGCTCGACGTCTCCGAGCAGCTGAACGCCGCGGGCGTGCGGGTCCTGGTCGACGACAGGGCGGGCGTCTCGCCCGGCGTGAAGTTCACGGACGCGGAGCTGATCGGTGTGCCGACCATCCTGGTGGCAGGGCGCCGCTCGGCCGAGGGCGTCGTCGAGCTGAAGGACCGGCGTACCGGGGAGCGCGAGGAGCTGACGGTGGCTGAGGCGATCGCGCGTCTGACGGCCTGAGTCGGGCGGGGGCGGGGGCCTGCGGGGCTTTCCCCATCCCGCCCCTTCCCGAAACTGGGGCTCCGCCCCGGACCCCGCTCCTCAAACGCCGGAGAGGCTGAAACCACTCAGCCTCTCCGGCGTTTGGTAAAGCCCCGCAGGGCCCGCCCCCTACAACCACCCCGCGAACTCCAACAACAGCTCCGCGTCCTGCTCCCGCCCCACCCGCCGTGCCCGTACGCCCGACTCCACGGCCCGGAACAAGGTCCACCCCCGCAGCCGCTCCTGATCCACGTCCAGCGACTCGGCCAGCTTCTTCACCCGGCGGCGGGTGATCGAGGACCCCGAGGGCGAGGCGATCAGGTCCTCGACGCGGTCGCGTACGAGGCGCGCCAGGTCGAAGGCGGGCTCCCCGACCACCGGGTCGGGCCCGACGGCCAGCCACGGCACACGGTCGCCCTGCAGAACCTTGCTCTGCCGGAACGTCCCGTGCAGCAGCCGCACCTCCGCGTCCCCGGCGAGCAGCTCGTCCCGGGCGGCGAGCGCCGCGTCCACCAGTGGCGCGACCTCCCCATCGGCAGCGGCCCGCATCGCGTCCGCCTGCCGTCCCGTCCGCTCGGCGACCGTCTCGAAGCGGTGATCCGTGGGCGGCTCCACCCACAGCCGCCGCAGCGTGCCCGCCGCTTCGAGCAGGGCCTTGGCCTCGGGCAGCGAGCGGACCGACACGTCACGGTGCAGCCGTTCGAGCAGGAGGGCTCCGTCCGCGGCGGAGGGGTCAAGGAGCCGTACGGCTCCGAGTCCGTTCCAGTGCGCGAGCGCGGCCCGCTCGCTCTCGGGGCGCGACCTCGGCGGGATCAGCTTCAGCACGGCGGGCGTCTCGTCGGCCTGGCGCACCATGACGACGAGACTGCTGCGCCCGCCGGGCACGTGGACCCGCTCGACGGTCAACTCGCGTAGGGAGACGGCCTGTTCGGCTGCCTCGGGCAGCTTCGCCAGCCAGTCGTCGCCGTCCTGCGCCGTCTCACCGAGTGCGGTGACCAGACGCTGGGGCGGTTCGAGAGCCATACGCGAGGTGTTCCCTTCCTGAGCGGGTCAGACCTTGGGTGCCGAGGAGCCAGGAGCGGCGGCCCGCTCGGCGAGACCAGGGAAGGTTACGCTCCCGCCGCGCCACCGCGCCGCACGGACCGCCGCCTCCCGCAGCGCTTCGGCCGCGTGCCCCCGCCGGGCGCCGGTGGCGGCCCGTACGAGATCCGAGTAGACCCCCGCGACGCGCTCCTCCAGCTCCGTCGCGAGCCGCACGGCGGCCGCGGAGTCCGGCACCGCGAACGGCAGCGCGTAGGCGGCCGCCGAGGGCTCGGGTTCGCCGCCCAGGTCGCGCACGGCGCGCTGCAGCTCGTCGCGCCGGGCGCGGTGCGCGTCGTACGCCGTGCGCGCCTCGTCCCTGCGGTCCTCGCCGATCCGGCCGCCGACGACCCCGAAGCCGTACACGGCGGCGTGCTCGGCACCGAGTGCGGCCTGCACCGCCCGCAACTCGTCCTTGGAATCGCTCACTTGTCGCCCTCCGTCAGCAGATACGCGTGCGCGGCGCCCGCCGCCGCCACCGAGGCGAGCAGCCTGGCCAGCTCCGCCGGTGCGTCGAGCAGGTCGCTCCCGCGCCGCTTCGCCAGCTCCCGCTCGGCCTTGGCCAGCTCGCGCACCGCGTCCTTCTCGTCCTTGGGGACGGAGGGCTTGCGGGAGGGCGCCGCGGAGGGGGAGGCGGAACCCGGCGCGGCGGCGGGGCTCGGCGCCGCGGACCCTTCGGCGAATGCCTTCTCGTGCCGCTTCACCTCCGCCCGCAGCGGATCGAGGCGGCCGGACAGCGAGGGATGCGCGGCGAGGACGGCGTCGTACCGTCCCAGCAGCTCACCGCTGTCCCGGGCGGCACGCGCGCGCAGCCGCGCGGCGGTGGAAGGACGCTCGTCCGCGTCCGTGGACGCGGAGTCCGAGCAGCCGGAGAGCAGCACGGCCCCGGCCGCTCCTGCGGCCCCGGTCAGCAGGCTCCTCCGGCGCGGCCCCGAGCGGGCGTGCGAGGGGGTGGGATACGACGGCACAGCAGACGTCCTCGGCAGGAAGGCCAGAAAGGCAGGCAGTCAGAAGGTGGGCGAGCAGTCAGACAGTGGGCGAGCCGGGCGCGAGCCCGGTGATCACCGTACCTGCGGCCTGCCCTCGTACGCGTGAGCGGCTCGATGCCGGGCGGAGAGCGGGCGGCAACACCCCCCGGGACCGGATACCCTTTGACCTGACACGCGACGAACCCACAACAGCACACGCGGCCGAGGAGTCACCCGGATGAGCACCACCCAGAGCGAGAGGCTGCGAGAACTGCTGGAACCGCTCGTCAGCTCGAAGGAACTGGATCTCGAAGAGATCGAAGTGGCCTCGGTCGGACGCAAGCGGGTGCTGCGGGTGGTCGTCGACTCCGACGACGGCGTGGATCTGGACCAGATCGCGGAGATCAGCCGCGAACTCTCGGAGAAGCTCGACGAGAGCGACGCGATGGGCGACGGGGAATACACCCTCGAAGTCGGCTCCCCGGGCGCCGAGCGCCCGCTGACGGAGCACCGCCACTATCTGCGCGCCGTCGGCCGCCTGGTGAAGTTCCAGCTGACGGAGGGCGGCGACGATCTGATCGCCCGCATCCTCGACGTGGACGACGACGGCATGGATCTTGAAGTACCGGGTGTGAAGGGGCGCAAGCCCACCGCCCGCAGGCTCACCTTCGACGAGATCGCCAAGGCGCGCGTCGAGGTCGAGTTCAACCGCAAGGACAAGAAGGAAGAGGAGGCGTAGCCGTGGACATCGACATGAGTGCCCTGCGGGGTCTGGTCCGCGAGAAGGAGATCTCCTTCGACCTGCTGGTCGAGGCGATCGAGTCGGCCCTCCTCATCGCCTACCACCGCACCGACGGCAGCTTCCGTCGCGCACGCGTGAAGCTGGACCGCGAGAGCGGCCATGTGACGGTGTGGGCGACCGAGGACCCGGCTGACCTCGAAGAGGGCCAGGAGGCCAAGGAGTTCGACGACACCCCGTCCGACTTCGGCCGCATCGCCGCGACGACCGCCAAGCAGGTCATCCTGCAGCGCCTGCGCGACGCCGAGGACGACGCGACCCTCGGCGAGTACGCGGGCCGCGAGGGCGACATCGTCACGGGCGTCGTCCAGCAGGGCCGCGACCCGAAGAACGTGCTCGTCGACATCGGCAAGCTCGAGGCCATCCTGCCGGTGCAGGAGCAGGTACCGGGCGAGGAGTACGCCCACGGCCTGCGCCTTCGTTCGTACGTCGTCCGGGTGGCGAAGGGCGTCCGTGGCCCCTCGGTCACGCTGTCCCGTACGCACCCGAACCTCGTCAAGAAGCTCTTCGCGCTCGAGGTCCCGGAGATCGCCGACGGGTCGGTCGAGATCTCGGCCATCGCCCGTGAGGCGGGACACCGGACCAAGATCGCGGTGCGCTCGACCCGTCAGGGCCTCAACGCCAAGGGCGCCTGCATCGGTCCCATGGGCCAGCGCGTGCGCAACGTCATGGCCGAGCTCAACGGCGAGAAGATCGACATCGTCGACTGGTCGGACGACCCGGGCGAGATGGTCGCCCACGCGCTCTCCCCGGCGCGGGTCAGCAAGGTGGAGATCGTCGACATGGCGGCCCGTTCCGCCCGGGTCACGGTGCCCGACTACCAGCTGTCCCTCGCCATCGGCAAGGAAGGGCAGAACGCCCGCCTCGCCGCGCGGCTCACGGGCTGGCGCATCGACATCCGCCCGGACACCGAGCAGCCGCAGGACTCCCCGGAGGCCTGATCGGGGCGCTGATCGCGCGCTGATCGCGTATTGATCAAGACAACAACCGTTCGATTTTTGCCCCAAAGGGGTGAGGTCGGTACGGGGAGGTAGACTTAATCGTGTCTGGCCGGACGCAAGCCCGCGCATGCCCTGAACGCACCTGTGTGGGGTGCCGGGAGCGAGCGGCCAAGAGCGATCTGCTGCGCATCGTGGCGAAAGAGGGCGCTTGCGCCCCCGATCCAAGCGGTACGCTGCCCGGCCGGGGTGCGTATATCCACCCCGTTCCGGTCTGTCTCGACCTGGCGGTCCGACGCAGGGCGTTCCCGAGGGCCTTCCGGGCCCCGGGCCCGCTCGACACGGCGGACTTGCGCCGAGCCGTCGAGACAGTTGCCCAGCAGGCAACACCGTAAGGAAGGTCGCGCGGAACCCCGCGCGGCCCTGGTATTCCGCGAGTTGGAAGTAGGTCGAGATTGCGATGAGCACTCGATGAGCACGCGATGAGTACGCCCATGAAGTAGCGACGGTCCGGCGTAACCCGGACCTAAAAGGAGCGAAGTGGCTAAGGTCCGGGTATACGAGCTCGCCAAGGAGTTCGGCGTAGAGAGCAAGGTCGTCATGGCCAAGCTCCAAGAGCTCGGTGAATTCGTACGTTCGGCGTCCTCGACGATCGAGGCGCCCGTTGTACGCAAACTGACTGACGCATTGAACACGGGTGGCGGCAACGGCAAGTCCGCCGCCAAGCCCGGGGCGCCGCGCAAGCAGGCCGCCCCCAAGCCGCCGGCCCCCTCGGGCTCGGCGTCCCCCTCTCCCGCGCAGGCCGCCCGTCCGGGTCCGGCCGCGCCCAAGCCGCCGGCGGCCAAGCCCGCCGCCGCGGCCGACAAGCCCGCGGCCTCCCCGGCCGCTCCCGGCCCGCGCCCGGGTCCGAAGCCGCCGACGCCCAAGCCGGCGCCGGCAGCTCCGGCTGCCCCGGCCGCGCCCGCCGCGCCGGTCAGCCCGGCTCCGGCCGCCCCGGAGTTCACCGCTCCGCCGGCCGCTCCGGCCGCTCCGGCTGCTCCGGCCGCCTCCTCGGCGCCGGCAGGCCCCCGTCCGGGCGCTCGCCCGGGTGCCCCGAAGCCCGCGGGCCGTCCGGCCCCCGGCCAGGGTGGTCAGGGTCAGGGTCAGGGCGGTCGTGGCGACCGCAACGACCGTCAGGGTGGCGCTGCGCGTCCCGGCGGCCAGGGTGGCGCCCCGCGTCCCGGTGGCCGTCCGGCCGGACCGCGTCCCGGCAACAACCCCTTCACCTCTGGTGGCTCCACCGGCATGGCGCGCCCGCAGGCGCCCCGTCCGGGCGGTGCCCCGCGTCCCGGCGGCCAGGGTGGCCCCGGCGGTCCCGGCGGCGCCCCGCGCCCGCAGGGCCAGGGCGGCCAGGGTGCTCCTCGTCCGCAGGGTCAGGGCGGCGCTCGCCCCAGCCCCGGTGGCATGCCTCGTCCGCAGGGTGGCGCTCCGCGTCCCGGCGGCGGTGCGCCCGGCGCCGGTGGTAACCGTCCGAACCCCGGCATGATGCCGCAGCGTCCCGCTGCGGGCCCGCGTCCCGGTGGTGGCCCCGGCGGTGGCCGTGGTCCCGGCGGTGGCGGTCGTCCCGGTGGTGGCGGCGGCGGTCGTCCCGGTGGCGGCGGCGGCTTCGCCGGTCGTCCCGGTGGCGGTGGCGGCGGCTTCGCCGGTCGTCCCGGCGGTCCCGGTGGCGGTGGCGGCGGTTTCGCCGGTCGTCCCGGTGGCGGCGGCGGTCGTCCCGGCTTCGGTGGCCGTCCCGGCGGTCCCGGTGCCCGTGGTGGCACGCAGGGTGCCTTCGGCCGTCCCGGCGGGCCCGCCCGTCGTGGTCGCAAGTCGAAGCGGCAGAGGCGCCAGGAGTACGAGTCGATGCAGGCCCCGTCGGTCGGCGGCGTCATGCTGCCGCGCGGCAACGGCCAGGCGGTCCGCCTGTCCCGTGGTGCCTCGCTGACCGACTTCGCCGAGAAGATCAACGCCAACCCGGCGTCGCTCGTCGGCGTGATGATGAACCTCGGCGAGATGGTCACGGCCACGCAGTCCGTGCCGGACGAGACGCTGAAGCTCCTCGCGGACGAGATGAACTTCGTCCTCGAGATCGTCAGCCCCGAGGAGGAGGACCGCGAGCTGCTCGAGTCCTTCGACATCGAGTTCGGCGAGGACGAGGGCGGCGAGGAAGCGCTCATGGCGCGTCCGCCCGTCGTCACCGTCATGGGTCACGTCGACCACGGTAAGACCCGACTGCTCGACGCCATCCGCAAGACGAACGTCATCGCGGGCGAGGCCGGCGGCATCACGCAGCACATCGGTGCCTACCAGGTCGGCGCCGAGGTCAACGGCGAAGACCGCCGCATCACCTTCATCGACACCCCCGGTCACGAGGCGTTCACCGCCATGCGTGCCCGTGGTGCGAAGTCCACCGACATCGCGATCCTCGTGGTCGCGGCGAACGACGGTGTGATGCCGCAGACGATCGAGGCGCTGAACCACGCCAAGGCGGCCGACGTGCCGATCGTGGTCGCGGTCAACAAGATCGACGTCGAGGGTGCCGACCCGACCAAGGTGCGCGGTCAGCTCACCGAGTTCGGTCTGGTGGCCGAGGAGTACGGCGGCGACACGATGTTCGTCGACATCTCCGCCAAGCAGGGACTGAACATCGAGTCCCTCCTGGAGGCCGTGGTCCTGACCGCGGACGCCTCGCTCGACCTGCGGGCCAACCCGGAGCAGGACGCGCAGGGTATTGCGATCGAGTCCCACCTGGACAAGGGCCGCGGCGCCGTCGCGACCGTCCTGGTCCAGCGCGGTACCCTCCGCGTCGGTGACACGATGGTGGTCGGCGACGCGTACGGCCGAGTCCGCGCGATGCTCGACGACAAGGGCGAGAACGTGACGGAGGCGGGTCCCTCGACTCCGGTCCTCGTCCTCGGTCTCACCAACGTCCCGGGCGCCGGCGACAACTTCCTGGTCGTCGACGAGGACCGTACGGCCCGTCAGATCGCCGAGAAGCGTGCCGCCCGTGAGCGCAACGTCCGCTTCGCCCGCAAGGGTGTTCGGTTCTCCCTGGAGAACCTGGACGAGGCCCTCAAGGCCGGTCTGGTGCAGGAACTCAACCTCATCATCAAGGGCGACGCGTCCGGTTCGGTGGAGGCTCTCGAGTCCTCGCTGCTCCAGCTCGACGTCGGCGAAGAGGTCGACATCCGCGTCCTGCACCGCGGCGTGGGTGCGGTCACCGAGTCGGACATCGACCTGGCGACCGGCTCCGACGCGATCGTGATCGGCTTCAACGTCCGTGCGGCCGGTCGTGCCGCCCAGATGGCCGATCGCGAAGGCGTGGACGTCCGGTACTACTCGGTCATCTACCAGGCGATCGAAGAGATCGAAGCGGCCCTCAAGGGCATGCTCAAGCCGGAGTACGAAGAGGTCGAGCTCGGCACGGCGGAGATCCGCGAGATCTTCCGCTCGTCCAAGCTGGGCAACATCGCCGGTGTTCTTGTCCGGTCGGGCGAGGTCAAGCGCAACACCAAGGCGCGCCTCATCCGCGACGGCAAGGTCATCGCGGAGAGCCTCAACATCTCCGGTCTGCGCCGCTTCAAGGACGATGTCACCGAGATCCGCGAAGGGTTCGAGGGCGGTATCAACCTCGGCAACTTCAACGACATCAAGATCGACGACGTCATCGCGACGTACGAGATGCGCGAGAAGCCGCGAGGCTGATCACGACAGCTCGAACCGGGGCCGGTCGAGGGGAGGTAAATCCCGTCGATCGGCCCCGGCCGTTCCGTGTACGGTTCTTGTGTCCCTGCCAAGTGGTTGGCGGGGCACGACCCCGAACCGGCGGGACATCCGGACACACATGTATGTGGGGACACTGTCCTTCGATCTGCTCCTCGGCGACGTTCGCTCGCTGAAGGAGAAACGCTCCGTCGTCCGCCCGATCGTCGCCGAACTCATCCGCAAGTACGCGGTGAGCGCGGCGGAGACGGGGAACCAGGACCTCCATCGCAGGGCCGAGATCGGCCTGGCGCTGGTCTCCGGGGAGACGGGGCACCTCACCGACGTACTGGACCGGTGCGAGCGCCTGGTCGCCGCCCGTCCGGAGGTGGAGCTGCTCTCCGTTCGACGCAGGCTCCACGGCGACGAAGACTGATTGCACAGCAAGGCGAAGAAGGAGACGGAGCAGTGGCCGACAACGCGCGGGCGAAAAGGCTGGCAGACCTCATCCGAGAGGTGGTTGCCCAGAAGCTGCAGCGCGGGATCAAGGACCCGCGGCTCGGTACGCATGTGACCATCACGGACACCCGGGTCACGGGTGACCTGCGGGAGGCGACCGTCTTCTACACGGTCTACGGGGACGACGAGGACCGCGCCGCGGCCGCCGCCGGTCTGGAGAGCGCCAAGGGCGTCCTCCGTTCCGCGGTCGGCCAGGCAGCGGGCGTGAAGTTCACCCCCAGCCTCGCCTTCGTGGCGGACGCGCTGCCGGACAACGCACGGGCCATCGAGGACCTCCTCGACCGGGCCCGGATGTCGGACGAGAAGGTGCGCGAGGTGTCCGCGGGCGCCGAGTTCGCCGGCGGGGCCGACCCGTACCGCAAGCCCGAGGACGAGTCCGACGACGAAACGGACGGCGACGCCCGCGCATGAGCAGCACCAGCAACAAGACGCCGGACGGCCTTGTCATCGTCGACAAGCCGTCCGGCTTCACTTCGCATGACGTGGTCGCCAAGATGCGCGGGATCGCCAAGACCCGCCGCGTCGGCCACGCGGGCACCCTCGACCCCATGGCGACGGGCGTTCTCGTCCTCGGGGTCGAGCGGGCGACCAAGCTCCTCGGCCATCTCGCGCTGACGGAGAAGGAGTACCTCGGCACGATCCGGCTCGGCCAGAACACCGTCACGGACGACGCCGAGGGAGAGATCACCTCGTCGGCCGACGCCTCGACGATCAAGCGGGACGCCATCGACGCGGGCATCGCCAAGCTCTCCGGCGACATCATGCAGGTGCCGTCGAAGGTCAGCGCCATCAAGATCGACGGTAAGCGGTCGTACGCGCGAGCACGCGAGGGCGAGGACTTCGAGATCCCCGCCCGGCCGGTGAAGATCTCCGCGTTCACCGTGTACGACGTCAGGGACGCCGTCGCCGAGGACGGCACCCCCGTCCTCGACCTGGTCGTCTCCGTCGTCTGCTCCTCGGGGACCTACATCCGGGCCCTCGCCCGTGACCTGGGCGCGGACCTCGGGGTCGGCGGCCATCTGACGGCACTGCGGCGTACCCGCGTCGGACCGTACAAGCTGGACGCGGCCAAGACCATCGACCAGCTCCAGGAGGAGCTGACGGTGATGCCGGTGGCCGAAGCGGCCGCTGCCGCGTTCCCCCGCTGGGACGTGGACGAGCGGCGGGCGAAGCTGCTGCTCAACGGCGTACGGATCGAGATGCCGGGGGAGTACGCCGGGGTCGGCGCCGTCGCGGTCTTCGATCCGGAGGGCCGGTTCCTGGTCCTGGCCGAGGAGCTGAAGGGCAAGGCCAAGAGCCTGGCCGTCTTCGCCTGAGCCGCGTCTCCCGTGCGGCCGCACCTTTCGAAAGGCCGCGTCTCCCGTACGAGGGATCTCCTTCGTGGAGCGGCGGACAGCTGTGCGCATGGCCGCGCGCCGCTCCACGACGAATCCCCCCACTCAAGGTGTATCCACCGCGCACCCCGGATTCACCCCTTTGGGCAGGCGCTCGGAGTGAACCGAGGGAGCGGAAGGGGGCGCGTTCGCGACGCGTTCTGTCCCGCTGATCAACGCCGACCTACCGTCGACAGGGACGGGGCGTCGCGGGAGGTTCGGGCATGGCGGGACAGGGCGACCCGACGGTGCTGGACGGTGCCCTCGTGCGCATCTGCGACCTGGCCGGGCGCCCGCGGGGGATGGGCTTCGCCGCCGACGACCACGGCACGGTGATCACCAGCCACGAGGCCGTCGACGGTCTCGCGCGGCTCGTGCTGCACGCGGCGGGGGAACGCGTCTGCGTGGTGGCCGCCGATGCCGTGGTGGCACTCCCCGAGGCCGATCTGGCCCTCGTCCGCACCGAGGGGCTCGATCTGCGGCCCCTGCCCGTCACGGTCCGCGAGACCGTTCCCGTGGGCGCCTATGTGCGTATCGTCGCGCGCGGCCTGCGCGAGGCGCGGGTCCTGGGGCCGGCCTCCGTGACCTACACGGCGACGGACCGCTTCCACCTCCTCGACGCCGCGATGGGGCTGGCGATCGGCACGGACGGCGCGGACGCGCTGCGGCTCGGCGGTGGGGCGGCCGGTGGCCCGGTCGTCGACGCATCCTCCGGTGCCGTGCTCGCAGTCCTCGGCACCGCGCTGCACGGCGAGCATCGCGCCGCGGGGTTCGCCGTGCCGCTGCGGGAGGCGGCCGCCGCCGACCCGGGCGGTCCGCTCGCCGAACTCCTTGCGCGCAACGCCGCGACCGTTCCCGCGTACGGCTGCGACCTGAACCTCGCGGGCGCGCTGCACCTGGCGGCGACGTCGCTGGGCTCCGACGGGCCGCGCCCCGCCCTCCTCGAACCGGTGGAACGCCCCGACACGACACAGGAGTTGGCCCGTTTCGCGGCGGGTCCCGCGCAGGTGCTCGGCCTGGTCGGCGACCCCGGCACGGGCCGCACGACGGAACTCGCCGCCCTCGCAGCGAGCCGTGCGCGAGGCGCCGAACCGGCTCCCACGCTGTGGCTGCGCGGCGCCGATCTGCAGGGCACGGACACCGGCGTGGGCGACGCGGTGGAGCGGGCGCTCCAACGGGCGGGCCGGATCCTGGAAGCCTCGAACGCGGCGGAGGACTCGCCCGCCGACGCGGACGACGGGCTCGGGGACATCTCCGCGGGGCGGGTCGCGCGGCTCGTCCGGGACGAGGGCCGGGCGCTGCTGCTGTTGCTCGACGGCCCCGAGGAGATGCCGCCGGCCCTCGCGCACCGCCTCGCACAGTGGAGCGAGGGGACGGCCGCATGGCTGCGGGAGACGGGTGCGCGGCTCGTGGTGGGCTGCCGCGCGGAGTACTGGGAACAGGCGGGGGAGCACTTTCCCGACGAGCTCCTGCCGGGACGCGTGCACCTGGGGGACCTGCCGGAGCGGCAGGCGCGGATCGCCCGTGCGCGGTACGGCATCCCGGACGGAGCGCTCGCCGCGGCCGACGCGCGCCACCCCCTCGCCCTGCGGCTGCTCGCCGACGTGCGGGCGGCCCTGCCGGAGGAGCCGCCACCGGGCCGCCCCGACCGGGACGCGATCTTCGAGGCCTATCTGGACGTGCTGTGCCTGCGTGTCGCGGTGCGTCTCGCGGCGGCGAACGGGCTGCGGGGCGCGGCGGTACGGCGCCTGGCGGCGAAGGTGTCCGGGCAGGTGCACGAGGCCGCACGGCGGTGCCTGGGGCCGGGGCAGGGGGAGCTGGACCGGGCGTCGTTCGAGGAGGTGTTCCCGTGGGGCACGGGGTGGGCCTCCGCAGTCCTCACGGAGGGGCTGCTCGTCCCCGCCGGCGACGGCTACCGCTTCGCCCACGAGGAGCTCGCGGACTGGATCCAGGGAATGCACCTGGACGTGGACGGAGCACTGTGGTCCCTGGTCCACAGAAACGGCCCGACGCCCCCGTCCCTGCCGGTACCGCGACACCGCATCGGCCCGGTGGTACAGGCGCTGCTGCTGTTGGGACGGCAGCGGGGGGCGGGGGAACTGGCGGCGCGGTTGGGGGAGTTGGCGGGGGTTGCCGCTTCGGGGGCTGCCGCTCCCGGGGCTGCCGCATCGGGGGGTCCGGTGGGCGCGGAGGGTGCGCGGGGCACGGGGGGTGCGGGGGGCCAGGAGGGTACGCGGGGTACGGGGGAACTGCGGTGTGATCGGCTGGGTGGGCCGGAGACATGTGGCGAGGCGGCGCAGGGCCGGGCGACCGGGGGGTGTGGGGGCGCGGAGGTTAAGGGGCGGGCGCTGGGGGAGAGCGTGGCCGGGGTGGTGGCTGAGGGGCGGGTGTCGGGGGGCAGGGCTGGGGCGGAGATCAGGTGTCGGCTGTCGGGGGAGGGTGGAGGTGGGGCGGAGGCAAAGGGCTGGGCTCCGGGGGAGTGTGGGGGCGCGGAGGCTGAGGGTTGGGCGCCGGGGGAGAGCGTGGCCGGGGCGGTGGCCGAGGGGCGGGTGTCGGGGGAGTGTGGAGGAGGGGCACAGGCGAAGGGTTGGGCGCCCGGCGAGTGTGGGGGCGGGGCGGAGGCTGAGGGTCTGCTGTCGGGGGACAGGGCGGTCGAGGCGGACGCCAGGGGTCGGCTGTCGGGGGACAGGGCGGCTGGGGCGGAGGCCAGGGGCGAGGAGGATGCTCTGTGGTGGGCCAGGCGACTCCTGGAGGAGACCCTCTCCCGGGTGGCCGACGCGAAGCCCTACCTCACGCTCCTCAAAGACCTCGCCCGGCAGGGCACGTACCCCGCGGAGTTCTGGCTCGGCCTGCCCCTCACCGAAGGCGACCGCTTCGACCTGCTGCGGGACGCGGTGATCCACGACCCCCCGCCCGGCACCCCGCAGACCCGCAGCCTCGACGCGGTGGCCGAGCTCCTGGCCACGGCGCCCGCGGAAGTGCAGCCACGACTGACCCGCTGGTTCACCGACGAGCGTCCCCTCGAAGCCACCCCGCACGCCACCGTCGCGTCTGCCGCGCAGGCCCTGCTCCACACCCACCGCCACCGCGCCATCGACGACCTCACGGAGATCCTGGTCGACTGCGCCCACCCCCGCGCCGACGAACTGCTCGCCGCCCTCGCGGAGGAGGAACCGTCGGCCATCTGCCGGGCCGTCGACCGCTGGGTCCACGACACGCGCCCCGCCCGCCAGGTCGCCGCCGTCGCCTACGGCCTGCGCGCCGCCCCGCACGCTCGCACGGACGCCGATCGCAGGCTCCTGCGGTACGCGGCCCTCGCCCTGCTCGCCCGCACCGCCGACGACTCCCTGCACGGCGCCGCCCTCGCCCTCCTCGTACGCGACCCGCAGACCCGCGCCCGCCACCTGTGGCCCGCCCTGAAGCGGTTCACCGGGGGTGACCCGCAGCTGCCCGCGAGCGCGCTCGTCGCCGCCCTCGACACCCACCCGGAGCAGGTGCTCGCCGCCTTCCGTACCCGGCTGTACGGCCCGGGCCCGGCCCCGGGAGACGTACTGCGGGCCCTGGCCGACGTGACGGCGCCCGGACTCGCCCGCCGGGTGGCCGATCTCGTACGCGACGTGCTCGAGCTGCGCCCCGACCTCGCGGGCCACGTGGCCGCCTACCTCGACCTGCGGCTGGAGCAGGGGACCGGCGTCCGTGCCGTCCTGCTCCCACTGGTGACGGAGCTCCTGAGCAACCGCCCGCCGGCGGTACGAGCCGCGCTCGCCACCGCCGTCGCCGCCCCCGGAACCGACGCATCGCACGCCCTGCGCACCGAACTCCTCGAGGTGCTGCTCAGCCAGGAGCGGGAGCCCGAGGTCCTGGACGCGGTGCTCTGCGCGGTGGCGGTCGGCGACGACAAGGAGAAGGTCCGCGAGCTGGTGCACCGCACCGGCGGACTACTCGTCCGCACGCCGGAAGGAGCAACCTGCTTCGACCGGCGCCTGGTCGAGCTGGCGCGTTCCGTGCCGGGCTTCTCCACCCAGGTCGCCCGGTGGATCTGCGAAGCCCCGCAGGACTGGTCGGCCCTCGTCGGTCCCAGCTCCCGCCGCATGATCGAGAACCTCGCCGGAGTGCGTGTCCCGGCGTGACCCGGCGTGACCCCCACCACCCCCTCCGATGCGATCCGGATGGCGCGGGCATGGCAGTCTTAGACCTGCGCAATCGGCAATGGGACGTACACACACATACACAGGTTCGCGAGGAGCAAAGACAGTGCAGCGCTGGCGTGGCTTGGAGGACATCCCCCAGGACTGGGGGCGCAGCGTCGTCACCATCGGTTCCTACGACGGCGTACACCGCGGGCACCAGCTGATCATCGGCCGCGCGGTGGAGCGCGCCCGTGCCCTCGGCGTGCCCGCCGTGGTCGTCACCTTCGACCCGCACCCCTCCGAGGTCGTGCGCCCCGGCAGCCACCCGCCGCTGCTCGCCCCGCACCACCGGCGCGCCGAACTCATGGCGGAGCTCGGCGTGGACGCGCTCCTGATCCTGCCGTTCACCTCGGAGTTCTCGAAGCTGTCGCCCGCCGACTTCGTCGTGAAGGTCCTGGTCGACAAGTTGCACGCGCGCCTGGTCGTCGAGGGCCCCAACTTCCGCTTCGGCCACAAGGCCGCGGGCAATGTCGCCTTCCTGACCGAGCTCGGCGCCACGTACGACTACGAGGTCGATGTCATCGACCTGTTCGTGAGCGGTGAGGCCGGGGGTGGCGAGCCCTTCTCCTCCACCCTCACCCGGCGCCTGGTCGCCGAGGGTGACGTGCGCGGCGCGGCGGAGATCCTCGGCCGCCCGCACCGCGTCGAGGGCGTCGTCGTCCGGGGCGCGCAGCGCGGGCGTGAACTGGGCTTCCCCACCGCCAACGTGGAGACCCTGCCGCACACCGCCATCCCCGCCGACGGCGTCTACGCCGGGTGGCTGCACGCCCAGGGCGAGGCGATGCCCGCGGCGATCTCCGTCGGGACGAACCCGCAGTTCGACGGGACGGAGCGGACCGTCGAGGCGTACGCGATCGACCGCGTCGGCCTCGATCTGTACGGGCTGCACGTGGCCGTGGACTTCCTCGCCTTCGTGCGCGGGCAGGCGAAGTTCGACTCGATCGACTCGCTGCTCGTCGCCATCGCGGATGACGTGAAGAAGTCGCGCGAGCTGATCGAGTCCGCCGAGTAGGTCTTCCGCCCTGCCCCTCGTGCCCCGCCCCGCCCTTCGCGCCTACAGGAGGTGGGGGAGGGCCACGCTGTTGACCAACGGCCCTTCCACGGTGACCCCTTCGGTGACCAGCGACTCGATGTGCGGCAGCGGTGGGGGGTTCACCGGTGCGTGCTCCGCCGCCGAGACCGGGGTGGCGATCACGGTGACGGACAAGGCGAGGGCGGCGAGCAGGGTGACGGTCCAAACGCGGTGACGACGCATGCGATCTCTGCCTTCTTTCAGGGGTTTTCCGGAGGTCGGAGAGCGGTCGGGGAGCGGTCGTCCGGGCCCGAGTCCAGGCCGAGCTCAGGCCGAGTTAGCCCACTCGGGCGAAGGACAGGCCGCGGCGTCCGACGACCCGTTCGTATGATCGTCGGTGACTTCCTGGCCGTTCCGGGGTTAGCCACGGTGAGTGGGACGCGACCGGCGGCCCGCATACGCACGGGCCAAGGAGGCTGCTGTGAACAGCAGTTGGGTGCAGAAGACGTCCCGGTGGTTGCTGGTCGCGGCGATGGCGGCAGTGCCGTCCGTCCTGGGCTCCGGCGCGGCCCACGCGGACGAGACGCACAAGGACTCGCACAACGCCCCCAGGGTCGCGCTGATCAACACCGGGCAGATCGACGACCCGCTGGAGGACGTGCTCGAACACGTCCTCAACTTCGGGGACGGATACAGGTGGGACTGACGGAAACAGGTGGGGCCGACGGATGCAGGTGGGACTGACTCTTTGATCTGTCTGTCCGTGGTCGTGCCGTACTTGCGCGGGTCCCGGGCGGCCGCGCAAGTACGTGACGAGGCACGGACGTTCAGGTCACCAGGTCGCCCATCCCCTCAGGCCCCGGCCATGGGGCCCGGCTACGGTGCGAGGCACGCCGCGCCCGGCACCTCGGAGGGCAGGCCGGGGCTGGCCGGGTCGACCAGCGAGGTGACGTCACCGGCCGCCTGTGTCACGCAGTCGACGGTCCCCACGGGGTCCGGGATGGCACTGGCGGGCACGGCGACGGCCCCCAGCAGAGCGACGGCCCCGAGGATGACGGCGGCTGTACGGCGCATGGAAAGCTCCTTCACTGCGGTGGAGTTGACTACGGTCCGTATCTGACTCGGACCTCTCTGTGACTCCCCACCCCTCGCACCCGGTAGGCACCGCATCACCCGTACGTGGAAGAGGTAACGTTCCGTCACCACGGGCGCTCGCTCTCACCGCCCGTTCCGCAGCCCGTTCGGCCGCACACCTCGCTCAGACCTCGGACGCGCCGACGTTGACCGCCGCCCAGTGGCACGCCACCTGCGTCTCGCCGCCGCCCGCGAGCACCGGGAGATCCTCCGTACGGCAGCGGTCCGCCACGCCCGCCCTCTCCGCCTCGCCCGAGGCGAGCACCTGGCACCGCGCGTGGAAACGGCAGCCGCCCGGAATGCGCGACGGGTCCGGCGGCTCACCGGTGAGGACCACCGGGTCACCCGGGGCCTCCGGGAGGACCGACAACAGCGCCTGGGTGTACGGATGCTGAGGAGAGGTCAGGACCTCCTCCACCGTCCCCGTCTCGACGATCCGCCCCAGGTACATCACCGCGACACGGTCGGCGATGTTCCACGCCAGACCCAGGTCGTGGGTCACCACCAGGGCGGAGAGCCCCAGCTCCTCACGCAGACGCAGCAGCAGAGCGAGGATCTCGCCCCGTACGGACGCGTCGAGCGAGGCGACCGGCTCGTCCGCGACGATCAGCTCGGGCTCCAGGACCAGCGCGCCCGCGATGACGACGCGCTGCCGCTGGCCGCCAGACAGCTCATGCGGATAGCGCAGGAAGAACCGCTCGGGCGGCCGCAGCCCGGCCCGCGAGAGGGCGTCGGCGACCGTCGCCTGCTCGTCGCCGCCGTACCCGTGGATGCGCAGGCCCTCCGCCACGGCCTCGTACACCGTGTGGCGGGGATTCAGGGAGCCGCTCGGGTCCTGGAGCACGAGTTGGACGCGCTTGCGGTACGCCTTCAGCGCGCGGCCCGAGTAGTCGAGCGGCTTGCCGCCGAAGGTGACCCTGCCGGACGTGGGCGCCACCAGGCCGAGCAGCGAACGGGCCAGCGTCGTCTTGCCGCAGCCCGACTCGCCGACCAGGGCCACGATCTCGCCCGGCTTGATGTCGAGGTCGACGCCGTCCACCGCGCGCGCGGGCGGCGCGCCACGGCGGCCGGGGAACGTGATGTGCAGGTCGCCCGCCGAAAGCAGCGGATCAGCGGACAGCAGGGTGTCGTCGGTGGTCATGCGGCGCTGCTCCTCGGTGCGTGATCTGTCGGGGCTCACGGCGTACGCTCCGCCGTCGCCGGCGGGGATGTCGGCTGCGCCGGAAGCTGCGCGCCCGCGTGCACGCACGCCGCGCGGTGCCGGGGGCCCGCGTCCCGCAGCGCCTGGTCCTCCGTGGTGCAGGTGTCGAGGGCGACGGGGCAGCGCGGGTGGAACGTGCAGCCCGTGGGGAGCAGGGACGGGTCCGGCGGATCGCCGGGCAGCCCGCGCGGCGCGAAGCGGGACGCCGTGTCGCCGATGCGTGGGAAGGCCGCCGAGAGGGCCTTGCCGTACGGGTGCTGCGCGTTCTCGTAGACCTCGGAGGCCGGGCCCTCCTCGACGACGCGGCCCGCGTACATCACCGCCAGCCGGTCGCAGGTGTCGGAGAGCACCGCCAGGTCATGGCTGATCATGATCAGGCCCAGGTCCTGCTCCGCCACCAACTGTTCGATCAGACGCAGGATCTGAGCCTGGATCATCACGTCCAGGGCCGTCGTCGGCTCATCGGCGATGATCAGGCGCGGATCGCAGGCCAGCGCCATCGCGATCATCACGCGCTGCCGCTGCCCGCCCGAAAGTTCGTGCGGATACGCCTCCGCGCGGGCGGCCGGCAGACCCACCTGTTCGAGCAGCTCCCCGGCCTTCTTCCTCGCCCCGGCCTGCGTCGCCTTCTTGTGCAGCAGGATCGGCTCGGCGATCTGGTCGCCGATGCGGTGCACCGCGTTGAGCGAGTGCATCGCGCCCTGGAAGACGATCGACGCGCCCGCCCAGCGCACCGCGCGGACCTGGCCCCACTTCATGGTGAGGACGTCCTCGCCGTCGAGCAGGACCTCACCGGTCACCTTCGTGCCCGCGGGCAGCAGCCGAAGGAGCGCGAGCGCCAGCGTCGACTTGCCGCACCCGGACTCGCCCGCGACACCGAGCTTCTGGCCCGCGTCGACCGAGAGGTTCACGCCGCGCACGGCGGCCGCGCCGGACGCGTACGTCACTTCGAGATTTCTTACGTCGAGCAGGCGCTGTTCCGTCGTCACCTTGGTCTCCGTCACCTTGTTCGCGCTGTTCAACGAGAGACCCCCAGCCTGGGGTTGAGCACGGACTCCACGGCGCGTCCGCAGAGCGTGAACGCGAGTGCCACGACGGCGATGGCGAGTCCGGGCGGAGCCAGGTACCACCAGTCGCCCGCGCTGACCGCACCCGCCTCGCGCGCGTCCTGGAGCAGCCCGCCCCAGGAGACGACGGTCGGGTCACCGAGGCCCAGGAAGGCGAGCGTGGCCTCGGTCAGGATGGCGCTGGAGATGACGAGGGTGGTCTGCGCGAGCACCAGCGGCATGACGTTGGGCAGGACGTGCCGGCCCATGACGTGGCCGTGGCCGCCGCCGAGCGCCTGCGCGCGTTCGATGTACGGGCGTGACTCCACGGCCAGGGTCTGGGCGCGGACGAGCCGCGCCGTCGTCGGCCAGGTGGTCACGCCGATCGCCAGAATGATCGTCCAGATGGACTTGGACATCACCGAGGCCAGCGCGATGGCGAGCACCAGCGTCGGCATCACCAGGAACCAGTCGGTGATCCGCATGATGACGGTGGAGTACCAGCCCTTGAAGTGCCCCGCGGTGATCCCCACGACCGTGCCGATGGCCACCGAGAGCACGGCGGCCAGCAGCCCGACGGTGAGCGAGATCCGCGCGCCCCACACGAGCAGGCCGAGCAGATCGCGCCCGAACTGGTCGGTGCCGAGGGGGAATTCGCCGCTCGGCGACTCCATCGGCTTGCCCGGAGCGTCGGTCACGCTCTGCGCGTCCGAGCCGACCAGGAGGGGCGCGAAGACGGCGATGAGTGCGATGACGACGAGCGCGGCGAAGCCGAAGAGCCCGGCCCGGTGCGTGCGGTACTCGCGCCAGAAGCGGGCGACGGAGTGCCGCCTGCGGGTCCAGGCGAGCGCCCGGGGGCTCTTCGCGACCGGGACCTCGGGCTTCTCGGTCTCTGTTGCTTCGGTCGTCATCGGCCCACCCTCGGGTCGAGCAGCGGATAGATCACGTCGGCCAGGGTGTTCATCAGGATCACCGCGGCGGCGAACACGAAGAACAGACCCTGCACGAGGGGCAGGTCGGGCACGCTGAGCGCGGCGTAGAAGAGGCCGCCGAGCCCCGGCCAGGAGAAGACGGTCTCGACGAGGATCGCGCCCGCCACCACCGTGCCGAGGTTCACGAACATCAGCGTGACGGTGGGCAGCATCGCGTTCGGGACGGCATGACGACGGCGTACGAGATCGTCCCGCAGTCCCTTGGCGCGCGCGGTGGTCAGATAGTCGCTGCCCATCTCGTCGAGGAGGGACGACCGCATCACGAGGAGCGTCTGCGCGTACCCGACCGCCACCAGGGTGATGACGGGGAGCACCATGTGGTGCGCGACGTCGAGTACGTACGCGATGCCCGTCTCGCCGCCCGATTCGAGTCCGCCGGTCGGGAAGAGCCCGGGGATCGGACCGGCGCCGACGGAGAACGTGATGATGAGCAGAAGTCCGAGCCAGAAGGACGGCACGGAGTAGAGGGTGAGCGCCAGACCGGTGTGGACCCGGTCCCCGAGCCCGCCGTTGCGCCAGGCCGTCCGGGTGCCGAGCCAGATGCCGATGAGGGTGTAGAGCACGAACGCGGTGCCGGTGAGCAGGAGCGTCGCGGGCAGCGCTTCGGTGATCTTGTCCATCACCGGGGTGTGGAACTGGTAGGAGGTGCCGAAGTCGCCGGTCAGCGCGTTGCCGCAGTAGTCGAAGAACTGCGTCATGACCGGCTGGTCGAGGCCGAACTCCTTGCGCATCGCGTCCAGCTGTTCGGACGACACGCGCTTTCCGCCCGTCATCTGCTTCACCGGGTCGCCCGGGATGAGCCGGAAGAGGAAGAAGCTGGTGACGAGGACGGCGAACAGCGAGACGGCTGCGCCGCCCAGCTTGCCCGCCACGTACTGGAGATAGGCGCGGGTGTTGCGGGCCCGGGGCCCGCGGGCCGACGGCCCGGCGAAAGCCGGATCGTCGGTCACCGCGGCGCCCTCGGTGTCGAGCAGTGCGGGATTGCTGTCAGCGGTCATGCGTTACTCGCGGTCCTCTGCGGTCGAACGGCGGCGCAGGGCGAACAGGACTCCACCGCCGACGAGCACCACCGCGGCGGCGGCGATACCGATGATGACACCGGTCGAGCTTCCATCCTTGGAGGAACTCTTCCCATCCGCGGGCACCGCTGACCACCAGGACCAGTAACCGTCCTGACCGTAGATGTTGCCCGCGGCCGTCGGCATGGTGGTGATGGACTTGATCTGGTCGGTGCGGTAGGCCTCGACGGCGTTCGGGTACGCCAGGATGTTCATGTACCCGGAGTCGTAGAGCCAGGACTGCATCTCCTTGACGGTCTCCGCGCGCTTGGCCGGGTCGTACTCCGCCAGCTGCTTGTCGTAGAGGTCGTCGTACTTCTTGTCGCAGATGAAGTTGTCGGTCGCGGCGCTCTCCTTGGCCTTCACCGGGAGCGCGGCGCAGGAGTGGATGCCGAGGACGAAGTCCGGGTCCGGGTTGACCGACCAGCCGTCGAACGCGAGATCGTACTCACCCGCGTACCAGGGCACGGACACGTCATCAAGACAATTGACCTTGAGCCCGATCCCGAGATCTCCCCACCACTCCTTCAGATACTTCCCGACGGCCTTGTCGTTCGGGTCGGTGGCGTGACACAGGATGCGGAAGTCGAGGGGCTTGCCGTCCTTGCCGACGCGCTTGCCGTCGCCGTTCTTCTTGTAGCCCGCGTCATCGAGGAGTTGGGCCGCCTTCTTGGGGTCGTACGACAGCTTCTGGTCGGCCGAGGGCTCCCAGGCGTACTCGGAGAAGCGAGGCGGAATGTAGCCCTCGCCCTCGACGGCCTGCCCCTGGAAGACCTTGTCGACCAGCGCCTCACGGTCCACGGAGAGGAAGAGCGCCTGGCGCACCTTCTTGTCCAGGAGCGCCGGATGGCCGTCACCGAACTTCTTGCCGTCGCGGGTCTTGGCGCCGGGGTTGGTGGCGATCGCGAAGAAGCGCCGACCGGGGCCTTCGTTCACCTTGACGTTCTCGGTGCCCTTGAGCTCGGCGGCCTGAGCGGGCGTCAGCGCGGGCTGGCCGGCCACGAAGGAGACCTCGCCCTTCTTGAGCGCCGCGACGGCCGCGTCCTGATCCTTGTACGTCTTGAAGACCAGCTCGTCGAACTTGGGCGCGCCGCGCCAGAAGTCCTTGTTGGCCTTCAGCTTCACGTACTGGTCGGTCTTGTAGTCCGTGAGTTCGAAAGGCCCGTTGCCCACGATGGGGAAGGACTTGTCGTTGTTGAACTTGGAGACGTCACCGACCTTCTCCCAGACGTGTTTCGGGACGATCGGCACGTCGAGGGCCGCCATGGTGGCCTGCGGCTTCTTGAGCTCGATGACGAGCTGGGTGGGGCTGGGGGCGGTCACCTTCTTGAAGTTGGCGACGAAGCCGGAGTTGGCGGTGGCGGTGCCTTCCTTCGACATCAGCTTGTTGAACGTCCAGGCCGCGTCCTCGGCGGTGGCCTTCTTGCCGTCCGACCACTTGGAGTCGTCCCGGATGGTGTACGTCCAGGTCAGCTTGTCCGCGGACGGCTCCCACTTGGTGGCGAAGCCCGGGATCGCGTGGTTGTCCTTGGCGTCGTAGTTCGTCAGGTACTCGTACGTCAGGCGGTGGATGCTGGTGCTCAGCAGCCGCTGGGCGAGGAAGGGACTGAGCGAGTCGACGCTCTGGGCCACCGCGACGGTCAGGGTCTCCTTGCCGTCCGCCTTGGCCTCGGCCTGTTGGGGCGCCGGGTTGAGGGGAGAGGCAAGACCCGCGGTCAGGGCGAGGGCTCCGGCTCCGGCCGCCAGGAGGAGGCGGAGGCGTGCGGGGGCCTTCGGAGGTGCCTGCGGGGGCGCCTTGGTGGTGGGGTGAGACCGTGTTCTGCCGTGCTGATCTTGTGTATCCATGGGTCGGTGACCTCGCGTCATCGCTCGCGCAGAGATGGCTAGTTGATCAAGGAACGCCAGCTGGTTGATGTGTGTGTCTACCAGCGCCAGTCTGCGTCAGTCAACGGCAGGTGAACCCCATGTGGCCTGCGGAAATAACGAGTTGACCCGGATTTCATCCGCATTGGTCAAGACCTGTGACGCGTGGCTGGTCGGGGGGTGACGGTGGGGGGAGGGGCAGGTGGGGGAGTTCTGGGGTGGGGGGTACTCCAGTGCTCTTTCGTTGCTTGGCCAACGCTGCGGGGTAAACGGGTGGATGGGCAGGAAAGTCTGTTCGTCAGGGAGGCTGCGGGGCGCCGGGAAACGGGACTGGGCCCGCACCAGGGATCGGTGCGGGCCCAGTTGAAATCGACGGAGGCGGAGGCTACTGCTGCGGCGCTTCCGGCGCCGGAGGCTGCGGCGGCTGATAGGGCGCCCCCGGCTGGAACGGCTGCCCGGGCTGAACGGGCGGCGGCGCCTGCTCACCCTGCGGCTGCCCGTGAGGGGCCTGGAAGGGCTGCCCAGGCGCGGGGGCGGTAGGAGCGGCAGGAGCGGCGGGTGCAGGACCCTGCGGAGGGGCCGCGTTCTGCCAGCCCTGCGGGGCTCCCGGCTGCTGCGGATACGGCTGACCACCCGGCTGAGGCTGCTGTTGCTGCGGAGGTTGTTGCTGCGGCGGCTGCTGGGGAACGTACGGCTGCTGCGGGGCCTGCCCGGGGACGGGTCCCTGTCCCTGGCCCGGATACGGCGCCTGACCGGGGTAAGGCTGCTGCCCAGGTGCAGGCGCCTGCTGGCCGGGATAGGCCCCCTGGCCGGGCAGGGGCGGAGCCACGACCGGAGGCGGGTTGCCGTCCGAAGTCCAGAGCCCCTGCTGCTGCTGAGCCCGCACGAAGTCCTCCGCGACCATCGCGGAGAGATTGAAGTACGCCTCCCGCACCTTCGGCCGCATCATGTCGAGGTCGACCTCGGCACCGGCGGCGAGATGCTCGTCGAACGGAATGACGACAACTCCACGGCACCGCGTCTCGAAGTGCGACACGATGTCGTCCACCTTGATCATCTTCCCGGTCTCGCGCACACCCGAGATGACGGTGATGGAACGCGAGACAAGGTCGGCGTACCCGTGCGCGGACAGCCAGTCCAACGTCGTGGACGCACTGCTGGCGCCGTCCACGGACGGCGTGGAAATGATGATCAGCTGATCGGCGAGATCGAGGACCCCTCGCATGGCGCTGTAGAGCAGCCCCGTACCCGAGTCGGTCAGAATGATCGGGTACTGCTTCCCGAGCACATCGATGGCGCGCCGGTAGTCCTCGTCGTTGAACGTGGTCGAGACGGCCGGGTCGACGTCATTGGCGATGATCTCGAGGCCTGAGGCGGCCTGCGAGGTGAAGCGCCGGATGTCCATGTACGAGTTGAGGTACGGGATCGCCTGCACGAGGTCACGGATGGTGGCCCCGGTCTCGCGGCGCACGCGGCGCCCGAGCGTACCGGCGTCAGGGTTGGCGTCGATGGCAAGGATCTTGTCCTGCCGCTCGGTGGCAAGCGTCGAGCCGAGCGCGGTGGTGGTGGTGGTCTTGCCCACCCCGCCCTTGAGGCTGATGACGGCAATGCGATAGCAGGAGAGAACCGGAGTCCGGATCAGCTCCAACTTCCGCTGCCGCTCGGCCTCTTCCTTCTTGCCGCCAATCTTGAACCGGGACCCACCGGCAGCGGGCCGACTGCTCTTGGCCTTGGGCTTGGTGTTGCGCAGCAGCCGATCGGAGGAAAGCTCGACGGCGGCGGTGTACCCGAGGGGCGCCCCGGGATTGGTCCGCTCCCGCTGATCATGCTGCACGGGCTGTGGCCAGGCGGCGCCGGTACGGGGATCGACGGGGGGCTGCGGCTGCTGCTGGACCGGGGGCTGGGCCTGCGGGTGCGGCTGCGGCTGAGCCGGGGGCTGCTGCTGGGGCGGAAGCGCTTGCGGAGGCTGCTGCTGGTGAGGCTGCGGCTGTACGGGAGCAGGCTGCTGCGGCACGGCCTGCGGCGGCTGCTGCTGCGCAACGGCGGGCGGAAGCGGCTGCGGGGCCTGCTGCTGGGCCTGAGGCGCGGGCGGCTGCGGGAACCCATAACTACCGTGCGGCGCCGGGGAGTTGGGATTACCCGGAGCGGGCGCCCCCTGCTGAGGGAACCCATGGCCACTCGGCGGCATGGGAGCGCCCCCCTGCTGGGGGAACCCGTAACTGCCTTGCTGCGAGGGCGCAACGGGGGCGGGAGCCGGGGCAACGGTGTGCGGGAAGCCGTATCCGGCGGGGGGAGCGGCCGCTTCGGGAGCGGGTGTAGGCGTAACGGGGGCGGGTGCCGGAGCCCCGGTTTGCGGGAACCCGTATCCGGCGGGCGGAGCAGCCGCTTCGGGAGCCGGAGCAGGCGTCACGGGAGCGGGCGCGGGAGCCGGGGCAGGAGCCGGGGCGGGGGTAGGAGCAGGCGCACCGGCCTGCGGGAACCCGTACCCACTGTGCGGCGGAGCCGGCGCATCGGCGACCGGCGAGGGAGCCACGGGCCCGGTGGGCGAGGGCCACGCCGGGGGCGAAGGCTGCGGAGCCTGCGGCTGCTCGGGAGCAGGCGCGGGAGCGGGCGCGACCTGCTGCGGCACCGGCGGTTGAGGCTGAGGCTGCACGGCCTCGGCGGCCGGCTCCGGCTCTGCGGGAGGCGTCACTGCCTGGGAAGGCTCGGGCCATTGCGGCGCAGAGGTAGGCGCGGCCGGCTGGAAGGCGGGCGGCAGCGGCGGAAGCCCACCGTTCGGCGCGGGCGGCGGAGTCCAGGAGGGCGGCGGAGAGTCCTGCACTTCATCGGCGGGCGCGGCAGCGACGGAGTCCTCAGGAACGGCATCCTGCGGAACGGCGTCACGGACCTCACCAGAGGCACCGACACCGCCACCGATACCGGCGCCGTCAACATCGTCGGAGCCGTCAACGTCATCATCCGAGCCAAAAACACCCGCGTCCGAAGCGTCCACGCCCCCGTCTACGCCCTCGGGAGAAAGCCCAGCCGAAGCCAGCAGAGAAGACTCGTCCTCGCTGGGCTCGGCCTCAGAATCGGAAGGCTCAACGGCAACGTCAAGGTCAACGTCCTCGCCATCACCCTCGGCGCCGACATCATCCCGGGGAGCCTCCGAGGCGGCGGCGCGCTCCTCGATCTCCCGCATTTCCCGCTTCAGGGCGGCAGAGGAGAACCGCATGGTGGCGCCACTCTCAAGATCGCCACTGCTGTCGGCAAGAGGCTCCACCACGGAGGGAGGCGAGAAAGCAGCCTTCACTTCGGACGGCGTCCCAGAAGCAGACGCATCCCCAGTCTCAGCCTCAGATTCAGGCGCAGCCTCAGCCTCGGGCTCAGATTCAGGCGCAGCCTCAGGCTCCGGCGTCACCTCAGGCTTGGGGACGACACCGGTCACGTGGACGGAGGAGGCAACACCAGCAACAGCACCACTCCAGTCAGCGGCACCCCCCGAAGGCACCCCGCCCTCGGAATCCGCAGAGGAATCCGGAGCCGGAACAGGGGCCGGAGCGGGAGCCGGAGGAGCAACAGGCGCAACCCAGTCGGCCCGAGGCTGGAAGCCCCCACCCACCGGCAGCTTCGGCACACCGGCAGGCGGCCCGAGGGGAGGAGCCTGCGGAGCGGGAGGCTCAGGAGTCACGGGAGGAGTCGCCGGCTCAACGGAAGGCGGAGACACGGGCTCGGCGGCAGCCGAGGAGGCCGAAGCCGACGCGGGCGACGCGGGCGAAGCCGAAGGAGTCTCCCCCGCACTGCCGGACGCATTCTGCGTATACCAGGCAGGAGGGGCGTAGTCGATGGTGAACTCGCCCGTCGTCTCGGCAGCGGACTCCGCGTCGGACTGATCATCGACGGGTGTGTCCCAGCCCCCGCGGATCTCGTCCCGATCGCTGTTCACAATGCCTCCTGATGTGGTCGAACACCCTCGTGCCGTGGTGGGAGGGCGACCGTTTCTGTCGTCCGATCCGCCATGGCTCTCCCCGTGGTGGACGCGCACGACCCACTCCCGGGTTCTGGCGACGCGTCCAGTACCAGCCTAATCACCAAAAGCACCAGCACGGCAGGGCAGCCCACCCCACGAATCCTGTCCTCCCCCTCACGCTCCCCACAGGAGCGATCCCCGTATCCGAAACACCGAAGGACAAATCAACCAACAAGCGCCAAATGTTGGCTAATTCGCTCGGTCAACGGACACCCACCGCCCGCTCAATCCATCCTCCGCGCGGTACCCAACAATCCGGTCTCGGCGTCCGTAGCCTGCGTCATCACGTACTGCCGGTCACGATCGGCACACCACAACGTCACCCCATCAGCAAGCGTCGGCAACGCCTCCACCTCACCGCGCGGCAGCCCCACGGACCGGCCTATCTGAACCGCCTCATCCGGCGAAACCCGCTGCACACCCACGAGCCGAGCCTGTCGGATCAGTCGAGGCGCGACCGGGCTCAGATAGGGCAGCAGCGTCAACACCGACTGCCATGGCCCGGAGACCACCCGCCCCCGCGGCGGCCGCATCCCGCAGTCGCGCACCACGAGAACCGGACTTCCCGCCGACGCACCCTGCGGGGGAACGCGCCCCACTTCATGCACCGACATACCGCTCGGCCCGACACCGAGGGCCTCCACGAGCTGCGCCCAAGCTGCTGGCCGGCCGGTTTCCACGGCCACCCGCGCCCCCGTCGCGGCTGCCCGCAACGCGATGACCTGAGCTGTCCACAACCCTCCGATGAGCAGCACGTCGTACGGAGTGGGCCGGTTGACGCCGAGCACCGAGGGCTGGCCCTGTGCGTCCACGCCGATCACGACGCCGTCGTCGCCGATGGGCAACGCCAGCGCGTCCACTTGCTCGGCGGAGAGGGTGTGGCGACGGTGCCGCGGCCCGAGCAACCCGAACCCGCTGCGCAATGCCGTGCGGAATCCCTCGCCCCCAACGGGCGGCGCGGCCGGAGTGGTCGGATCGGTGACGGTCATCAGCGGGTCCCCCCGAGCGGCAGTGTGGCGAGCATCCCGGGCAGCTGCTCGCGATCGAGCCGGACCAGCCCTGCGCCGGCCTGCCGGGCTCCCTGCTCCAGCGCGCGCCGAGCGGTGTCCAGCTCGGCGTCACTGCGACCGGTCACCCGCACATGCCCGCACAGCGACACTTCCTGCCGTTCACCGCGGCGCAGCGTGAGGCTGAACGTCGTGGCGAGCGTCGGGACGGCGGTGAGCAGCGCGACGAGCTGAGGCAGGGACGGACCGCCCGCGCTCCCCAACTGCGGCCAGCGCCGCACCCAGTAGGTCGTGTGACGGCGGTTGTCGCAGCGCCAGGCGCGTGCGGACTCCTCCGTCCTGCGCTCCGGCAGCTCGGTCCGCCCGGCCTCCGCGGTGACCAGCGGATTGGCGCCCGCCGAGGTGGCTATGGCGGCGGCCAACTGCTCCTCGGTGAGCGCCGTCGCACGGAATCCGGCTCCCGTGAGTCGACTGGCCAGCTGATCCACGGAACGCATCACGCACTTCTGGGCCCCCACGAAACCGCCCCCGCGCGCCGCCACCGCCTCGGGGCAGAGCTCAGGATCGAGCTTCAGGGCGATCCATGTGATCCGTACGGCCGGTGCTCCGGTCTGGGCCTGCAGCGGGGCGTAGTTGCTGACGGCCACAGACTGCTGGGGAAGATGCAACGCGGGAGCCGGCTGGGTGTGCTGCACGATCTGCGCCGACTCGAGCCGGATTCCGTCCACCTCCAGGGCGTCGCGGACGAGCCCCACAGGCAGCGGGTGGCGTCCACGCTCGGCCCGCAACGCGGTGGCTTCCGACTCGACTTGAAGCACGGCGGTCACGAACGTCCCGTCCCCGACCATCCCGACCTGCCGCCTGTCCCGGTCTCCGTACACATACGTACGCAGGGCGGGATCACACTCGACGGCAGGGGCGAACGCCGGTTCCGTGCCCGGCGGTATCGGGGCATGCGCCGCCCGGCGCTTCCGTGCGCGCAAGGCCCGCGCGGTGCCGAACCATTCGTGCCACGCCCGGCCACGACGGCGTACGACCGCGAGCAGCACCAGGACGGCCGCGACGACAGCGGTCGGCACGACGACCAGCGGGTCGATCACCCAGGCGGCCAGCAGGAGGGCTGCGGCCACCTCGATAAGCACCAGCCGTTGCAGGCGAAACGAGCCGAACTGTGCCGAGCGCGCCCGGAGATGAAAGGTGACGGGCCCCCGGGGCGACGACGCGCCGCCATCATCGGGCGCTGCCTGCCGTTGACTTCCGGACCTCGACGGTCCCCGAGCCCCGGTCCGCGCTGCGGCAGCCATCAGTCCAACCCCCCGTGAATTCTCCCGAGTCACCCTGGTGATCGCGGGACACGAACCCTCGGGAGTGCTCGCGAACCTTACCCACCTCACACGTGTGATTACTCAACAGGCATAGTAGGGGCCGGGTCTGACAACGGAGGGTGGGGGTGGCATGCCCCCGGCGCCGCACGGGGGAGAAGCAGGCACTCATGGCATCACGGCGGGACGAACTCAACGCCTACACGTTCGCGAAGCGCCGCACGCTGGCGTCCTTCATCCAGCCGTCACCATCGGGTTCGGAGGAAGGCGCACCTCGCCCGCTGCGTGGCGTGGTCCCCGGCATCATCGTCGGAGTGATCGTCCTGGCCGTCTTCGGTGCCTGGGGCATGTTCAAACCGGCGGCCAAGCCAGGCTGGGACAAGCCCAAGGAACACGTGATCATCGCGAGCAAGTCCACGACGCGATACGTGGTCCTGGAGACGGACGGCAAGCGCCAACTGCACCCGGTGCTGAACATGGCGTCGGCGAAGCTCCTCCTCGACGCCGACAAGGGTGACGTCATCAACGTCGACGAGTCGGTCCTCGACAAGGGCAACATCCCCCACGGCGCCACCATCGGCATCCCGTACGCCCCCGACCGCCTGCCCTCGGAATCCGAGGCCGGCTCCGCCAAGCGCTGGGCGGTGTGCGAGCGCCCGGGCGAGGGTGGCAGAGCCATCCAGAAGGCCGCGTTCATCCTGGCGGAGCGCGAGCAGAACAAAACCGAGGGCAGCGAACGGCTGCGCGGTGGTGAGCTGCTGTACGTCGTCGGGCCCGACAAGGTCCGCTACGTGGTGGACGCCCGGGGCAGGGCGTACCGGATCGCGGAGAAGGGCGAACTGAATGCCCTGCTGCGCGTCATTGTGGACAAGGGCCGTGAACCACAGCGGGTCTCCAGCGAGTGGCTCAAGACGCTGCACTACGGAGACCCGATCGCGTTCCCGAAGGTGGAGGGCGTTCCTGGGGCCGCTGCCAACGTGAAGGGCCTCCAGGACCAGCGGGCGAACCGGGTCGGCATGGTCCTCAAGGCATCCGAGGGCGCGGGGACGCAGCACTACGTGGTGGAGCCCGGACGCATCGCCCCGGTCTCCGACTTCACCGCGCAACTACTCCTCGGCAGCCCTGACCTGGTCGACGTAGGTCAGGCCGGGCAGGCCCGCAACCTGAGCACCGGCGCCTTCTCCCCGGACCTCAAGACGTTCGGTTCGGAGTTCACATGGCCGAGCCGGGCTCCGGTGACCGCCAATGAAGCCTCCGAAAACGCAGGGAGCCGCAACACCGTCTGCAACGTCCTTCGCAAGGTGGACGGCGACGGAGACACCACGCTCAGCACATGGGCGGGGACGGACTTCCCGGCCACGCTGCCCACGGGCTCGTCCAGCGCCTACGTATCGGCCGGATCGGGGCTCCTCTACCGGCAGTTCACCGGCTCGGAGACCAAGGCGGGCGGTGTCTTCCTGGCCACGGACACGGGCCTGCGCTACGCGATGCAGTCCAACAGCGACAGCGCCACGGACGACGCGGGCATCGGCACGTCGGCCAAGCAGCGCAAGCAACAGCAACAAGAGGCGCAGCAGGCCCAGACCCGGCTCGGCTACGCGAACGTGGACGCGACCCCGGTGCCGGCCACCTGGTCCACGTTCCTCCCGACGGGCCCGCGCCTCTCGACCTCGGCGGCACGCCAGCCGCAGGGCTCCTAGGCGGCAGGGGATCTGACGATGACGTACGCACAGCGCTGGCCGCACGTCGCCGCGGCCACGGCGGCGACTCTGACGATGCTCGCGACGACAACGGTGCTCGCGGCACCCGCTGCGGCCGCGGCCGGCGACCAGTGCACTTTCGGGGGCAAGAAGTACGCGGGCCGCCCCTGGGCGCTGCAGCGGGTTCTCCTGGACGAGTTGTGGCGTCAGTCCACCGGAAAGGGCGTACGGGTGGCGGTGATCGACACGGGGGTGGACGTCAAGAACCCGCAGCTCAAGAACGCGGTGGACGTCTCAAAGGGCCGCAACCTGCTCCCCAGGAACCTCAAGGACGAGAACGGCGACAAGATCGAGCGCGGCAACGAGAAGGGCACTACGGACACCGTCGGTCACGGCACGCGCGTGGCGGGCATCATCGCGGCCCGCCCGGCCAAGGGCACCGGTTTCGTGGGCCTGGCCCCCGACGCCACGGTGATCCCCTTCCAGCAGAACGACGCGGAGGGCCACGGCGACACAGAGACTCTCGCCCAGGCGATCGACTACGCGGTCGCCGCGAGGGCGGACGTCATCAACATCTCCCAGGACACGGCCAACGCCGTGGAGCCGGCCCCGATCCTGAAGCAGGCCGTGGACAGGGCACTCGCGAGCGGGAAGGTGATCGTGGCGTCGGCCGGCAACGACGGCCTGGGCGGCAACGTCAAACCGACCTACCCGGCCTCCTACGAGGGCGTATTGGCGGTAGCGGCATCGGACCGCAACAACGAACGGGCCGCGTTCTCCCAGTCGAGCGAGGCCGTGGGCGTTGCGGCCCCCGGCGTGGACATGATCTCGACGGTCCCGGGCGGCGGCCACTGCTCGGACAACGGCACAAGCTTCTCGGCTCCGTACGTCGCTGGAGTGGCGGCCCTGATCAAGTCCAAGCACAAGGACTGGACACCCCGCCAGATCACGGCCCAGATCAAGCAAACAGCAGAACGCTCGGTGGCAGGTCACGACCGCCTGGTCGGCTGGGGAGTGGTGGACCCGGTCCGAGCCCTGACGGAGGACGACCACCCGATCGAGACCCCGAGCGCCGAGGAGGGCATCACTCGCGCGAAGGCCCCAACTCCCGCTGACCTCCACCTCGGCGAAACAACGGAAGAACGAACGGCCCGCATCGCCACGTACGTGGCTGTGGGGGCGGGGGTTGTGGTGGCGGGGCTTGGTGGGGCGGGGGTGGCTGTGCGGGATGGGCGGAGGCGGAGGGATGTGGGAGCCAGGTAAGCCGCGACGCTGGTTCGTGGGAGAGGCGGATGTGGTCACGGAGCCCGGCCGCTATGGACATGGTGGGTGCCGATTTACTATCCCCGGCTATGAGAAGTGCGGCGTCCACCGCGGGCGGCAACATTGCCGCCGACCACATCTGAAGGAGCCCAACTCGGTCTGGGCGGCTGCCGTCGAGCCGAGCAGGCAGATCTGCGACGGTGCCCTGAGCCGCCGAGATCAGTGGCGACTGCTCAAAGGCTGGCAGGAGGACATGCCTGCTTGCCTTAATGCCGATGTTCGCGCTGACCGCGACGGTCCGGCCCTGAAAACCACAGAGGCTGCGACTTCGCCGGTTCTCCACCGCAGCGGGCACCTGGGATCCGCCCGTCACTCGTCCTGGAGCGATGGCGTCACCGGTGCGTTCCGTCGGCTCGATGCCCTCACGAACCCGGCTGGTCAGCCAATTCAGTCACCCCGACGAACCCGAACCGCACCGCCGGAGACGTGGAATCCGGCGCCCAGGCGACGGACAGCCGGGCCCACGACCAGAAGCCCCCAACAAGTGGAAACGGCCTCCCCGTTGAACGAGCGAGCCGTCACGAAAGATCGAGGCTAGTGTATATGTCAGATACCCGAGTACACCCTGGGTGCCGTATGGGAACGGGGGACTGAGCGTGAGTTCTCAAGACATGAATCCACAAATGGACCTGGCCGGGGAAGATGGTGCAGGAGGCCCCGGCATCCTGGCCAGCTCCGCGAGCGACAAGCAACGGGCCGTGACGCTCCTGAACGACTACCTCTTGGGGCAAACCCAGGCAGCTGGGCGTATGGCGGAGGGCGGCGGCCAAGTGAGTCCGCCCCTGTTGATGCCGCTGCCGCAGCCGGGGGTGAGCGTGATGAAACCAGACACCGGCCTGAAGGGGCTGTCGAACTGGGCTGTCGAGGCCGGCTTGTCAGAGGCGATAGTGGCCTGGCAAGGACAGGTGAGTCGGCTGACGGATCGACTGAACAAGGAACTGAAGGCGTTGCGAGGCACCTCCTCAGTACTCCATAGCCAGGACTCAGCCACCTGGGGGCAGTTGAACTCAATTGACGTGGACCCGCAGCGGCCTCCTAGCCCGCTCGACAGCATGTAACCGGGGGACTGATCGTGCCACTGAAGTACGAGGACGTGATCGAGGCTGACCTCTCACCCCTCTCGGTCGTTGCCGGAGCTTGGCACAAGATGGGCGACCGCTTCGGCGAGTTGAAGGGTGAGTACAAGAAGCATGTGCCGCGTGCCTTGGCGAACGGCAAATGGCAGGGGGAAGCCTTCGGTGTGCAGCAAGATGCCGCCAAGGTCACGTCCTTCGAATACGCGGCCGCCAAGAAGGAGGCGCAGGCCATTGCCAGCCTGCTGAAGGACGCGCACACGGAGCTGACCCGGCTGCAGAAGGTGCTCAAGGATCTCGTCGCGGATGCTGAGGCGAAGGACTACAAAGTCGATGGATCTGGCAAGGCCACCTACGTCGGCTTCGACAAACTCACCTCTGAGCAGTGGGAATCCTTCATACATGATCCAGATCGCGCCCGGTTGGAGGCCCAGGCCCGGGAGCGTGCCCAGGGGTGGACCGATGAGATAGCCAAAGCGGTGAAGGCCGTTGACGAGTCCGACCAAAGCATCCGGCGGGCGCTTGACCGTGCAGTGACGGATACTTCACCTGACGGCGGTGGTCGAAATGGATTCAACGCAAGTGCCGTCGGTGATTTGAGGAAGGCGGGAGGTCGCGAGGAAACTGCCACTCAGAGCAACGGCTGGAGGGCGGATCGCAAGGGTGAGGTAACTGGCCCGGATGCCGATGCCACTGCCACTGGTGTCGGGTACGGAAAGGAGGGAATGGCCAAAGCGTGGGTCCAGCTCGCCCACCTGAACGGGCAGGGCGAGGTGACCAATGGAAATTTCAAACTATCTGGAGTCGCTGACCTTACTGCAGATGCCAGAGCCATGGGTACTTACGGGATCACCGAGACGGGAATATCCGCGGACGGGGGAGCTTCCGCAGGTGTACGGGGAATGGTCGAGGGGCGTGTCGAGGGAAATCACTCGGGCGCATACGCAAGAGGAAACTATTTCGCTGGCGCTGAGGCAAAGGCCAAGGTGGCACTTGGTCTGGAGAAGACCGGCCTTGGCGCGGAGGCATTTGCAGGAACGAAACAGTCTGGCGCTGCTGGTGTGGAAATTGGCGGTATTGGTATTGGCGGTACGCTCGAGACATGGGAGGGCGTGGGCGCGGAGGCTTTTGCTGGCTGGGAGAAGGGTGACGACGGCAAGCTGCATATTGGCGCTAACGCGGGCCTCGCTGCCGCCCTTGGCGGGGGTGCAGGCGTTGAGATCACTGTTGATCCGGCCAAGGTGGTCGACACCGTGAAGGATGCTGGAGACGCATTGGGTGAGGTGGGAGGCGCACTGGGCGATGCTGGCGGCGCCATCAAGGATGGCGTAGCCAGCATCTTCTGAAAAGCCGTTCTGTGACGTGACTATGGAGAGACCAGTGATACCTGCGACGCTGCCGGTGCCCCTCGAATTCCGGCTACCGGAGGCCTGGAGTCCAGCAAATCTGGACCAGGTCGATACTCCCGGAGTGGCCTTCGCCGCGGTGCACCCGGAGCCGGAGAACGGGTTCGCGGCCAACATCACCATCGACGGTGAGTATCGGCCGGATGAGGCGACTCTGACCGAGATCGCTGAGGAGTCGGTACTCCGGATGCGCGAACTTGATGGGTCGCTGGTCGTCCTTCATCGCAAGGAAGTCGGCTCCGGCGAAGCTCCCGCTCTGACACAAACCATTCGTTTCTCGACCGTCACAGGCGGCGTACGCCGCGATCTTATACAGATTCAGGTCTACCTGGTTATGCTCGACGTCCATGACGCCGGCAAGCGGGCGGTGATCCGGCTGGCCCTGACCGCCACCGCGAACCAGATCGACAGTGTCTTGGGTGACTTCCAAGACTTTGTGAGTACCGTCCGTCCTGACAGCGGATCGAAGTAAGGGAGGGCTACATCGTGAACAGCGGTAACGACACAGGAGAAGCAGCAGAGTTGTACGCCCGGGTCGAGGCCGTCATCGCAGGTACGGAGTACCAGTTGATCCGGACGGAGCAGGGGTTTGAGCTGAGTGTCGAAGTTCGCGTGCCACGTCGGCGAGGGAGTCACTCTACGCAGCTATGGACGTACGATGTCGCGTTGAATTCGGAAACCATGACATTTACGATCAACGATGTCGTTCGTACTGAGCGCCGATCGCTCGACGGGCGGCTGCTGATGAGTGAGACAGTTGCGGGCCGAAAAGTGACCCGTATCTCTCACCGAGCTCTGGATGGCTCGGCTCACTACTCCTTCTTCTCGGCCGATGGCCACCGTCTGATCAGGGATGTCGCAGAGGAATCGGGCTGGGAGGAATTGATGCCTTCTTCCGTGTACTCGGCCCGAGCGTCTCTCATCTTGGGTGCAGCCATTGCGCTCACCATGGTGGTCGGAATCACGATAGCGTTCGTGACTGGTTCTCTGTGAAGGTCCCGCGAAGGAATCGACTCGTAACGCGTGTCATTCGTTAACAGCTCGAGCCGGCCTTTGTTGGAGGGCTCAACTACTTTGGCTTCTGGTCAACCTTGATATCGATTTGAACTGCCTCTTCACTGGACTTGCGGTCGGCAGTGACCGTGAGCCCGTACTTGGTACCATCGGGGGCCGTAAGCGTACACCTGGTATTTGCCCCCTCTTTCGCCTCCAGCTTGTTGGGACAGTCGACGGTTTTCGGCGCCTGTCCAACCTGCTCTGTCAGAGAATTCGCGACCTGCTTTTCCAGTTCTTCGGTTCCCACCGAGTCGGAAGATGACTTGGTTGTGACGCTACAGGCCGTAAGTGTTAGGGCGCCGATTGCTGCGAGTGCCGCGATCCTAGTAATGGCGTACATGCGTCTCCCTGATGTAGTTCGACGAGCAAGATTATCAGGCGCTGCGCTTTTAGTCTCTCCCGGACTGGATGACATGCATCTCGTCAAGTCTTGGGGCATTTGCGCGATATCGCTCCCATTGGCTGTAATGTGTTCGCTTGTTGTGGGTTCATTCAGATTGGGAATCGCGTCCTGGTCGGGCTCTTGAGCCTCGCGCTTTCGTGAAACCCGGTGTCCAAAAGGCGTTCGGTGAGACGAATAGTGCCTCTGACCAGTATCTGCGTCGGGGGTGACGGTCGGTCGGTGGTCTTGTAAGCAGGTGGTGTCCTGCTAGTGGAGATCGTCCGCAAGACCGGGCTGGATCACGCAACATCGGCGGCCCTGTCCCTCGTCAGCCGGGCCGAAGGCCCTGACGGCGATCCGCTTCGCACGGTCCCAAGGCCGCCAGGAGGTCGGGACGTTGATGGGCTTCGTCGACCACAGCAGCGGCTGGAGTGGGGAGCCGTTCTCGGCCCCGCTGCGGTCCGGGGAGGCGAGCAGCAACACTGCCTTCAAGGTGTCGGCGTGGGCTGTGGCGACCGAAGCGTTGAATTGGGCGGAGATCTGGGTGGGGTTGTCGTGCCTGCGCAATTACACCAGGGCGGACCATCGCGCGTTGACGCAAGGGTAGGTTGAGGCCGCTGTGTCGACGTATTGAGACGTCGCATACCTCCCCCAATGACAAGACAGCCTCGTCCGTCGCGCACCCCACGACTCAGGTCGTGAGCATGAATGCCTTGGGGCCGACCTTCCCCAACTCATCGTTGCGTACTGCCAGATCGCATTCTTCGCCCCATCTGTGTTCCTGATGGAAGGCGTTCATTCAGCTGAGTTCTCGTGGGGTGTTGATCGTTTGCCTCGGCCCGCACCGTTGCCACTCGCCCCCAGGCATGAGGTTCCTCCCGTTGGTTGGTAGGGCGACGGAGTCCAGATCCCCGGTGCCGAGTCCTACTGCCAGGTTTGCGGGATGAGAAGGGTTTGCACGTGTGCCTGCGTCGGGATCCATCTTGTTGGCGCAGCGGTGGTCAGATGGCTGGCCCGATGATGCTGGAGCGGAGGCGGGCACCCCTGTTGGCTGGTAGATGGCCCTCGCTGAGACGAGGTGGGGCTCGTGGCAGAGTTTGGCCGGCGCGGTGGGCGCTCTGGTTGGCTGATTTCCAGCTTCCCTAACGCACAGTTCAGTTGGCAGTCACGATTAGTGTGACTAGAGTGACGCGGGCGCGATAAGTGACCACCTAGCCACCGCGATCGTGACGGTCGGGGCAGGCAGGTAACGGGGAGGGTAGGCATCGTGCTTGCTACAGATGGGCGCGGGGGCGCCGCGCCGTCATCCGGCGCCGACCTCAAGCGCGGGCTGGAGGCGCTGAAGACCTTTCGTCGGCGCGTCAACACGCTGCTCACGGAGTTCGAGGGTTCGGCGGGCGGTTCGAGCAAGGTTGGAGGGTACAAGCTCTCCCGGGGGTCCTTTAGCGGTGGGGGGAGCGCGTTTCCCGCGGCCGATGGGCTGTACTCGCAGTACGACCAGGTTCACGAGCGGTTGACCTCGCTCTCCAAGATGCTTGGTGACCAGATCGACGCCATGGGTATTGCGGTGCATGGCGCGGACGTCGGCTTCGACAACCTTGACGAGGACCTGAGGCAGCGTTTCTGGGCGATCCAGACCAGGGTTGACCGTGACGAGGCTGCCGCTCAGCGCGAAAAGGACGGCATGCCTGATTCGCCCCGTAGCAATGGCGACGCCGGCTCTGACTCCGGGTGGCGCTGATGAGCTTCGAAGGCCACCGCCTCAACGACATGATCGACTTGGTCGAACAAGCGAACCCCGCAGACCTGGAGAGCGCGGGCGAGGCCCTCAAGAAGGCCCGCAACGCGATCGCCGCGGCCGCCAAAGAGCTCGGCGAGCACATCGATCGCGTCGACTGGGAAGGCGAGTCGGGGGAGGCGTTCCGCAAGTGGGGCAAGAACCTCGTCAAGGACACGCATAGGCTCTCCGAGTTCGCTGACACTGCCAGCGTTCAAATCGCTTCCGCGGGTGCCGGGCTGGCATCCGTCCGAAGCTCCATGCCGCCCCGGGACCAGCGGGCCGACCCGAAGATGGTCGAGGACATCCCCACCCCCAAGCGGGTGGACGGCAATGCGGAGTACGACGCCGCGGCCAAGGCGGAGAATGACCGCCAAGAGGCGATCAACCAGATGAATCGGTTGTCGTCGTTCTACCAGGTGTCGCAGCACTCGATGGCAGGGCAGGAGCCGCCTACGTTTTCGGCTATGCCGGACGTGGGGGTGCCGAAGGGGAAGGCGGCATCCCTCCCCGGCGTGGAGCGGGGTGCGGCCACATCCTCCATGACCGCCGGTGGCGCTCAGGCGACGCCTGACCGCTCTACCGACGCCGCGACGGGGGGTGACCCCCGTCCGGTCGAATCCACGCTGCCCCGCGTTGACGAGTCCGGCCCGATCGCCCCGCCGGAGTCTGTCGCTTCGGCGAATCGGCCTGTTGGTACGGAGATTGACGGTATCGGTACTCTGCCGCCGCAGACCGCGAGCCCAGCACCCTCTCCATCACCTCCGGCACCAAGTCCAACGGGCGGTGTTGGAGAGCCTGTCCCTCCCCTTGGAATTGGCCCCCGCATCCCTGCGACCAGTGGCCCTGTTGGCCGCACGCCAGTTCCTGGAGCAGGCTCGAAAACCTCGCTACCGGCCCAAGGTCGAACAAGCACGACAGGCCCAGCGCGACCAACTGCGGGCCCTGGTCTCTCGAACCCGATGGGGCGAACAGGTCCGACGGCACCGGGGAGAACCGCCAGTGGTCCAACGGCCACCGGTCAACCGCCAGTGGGACGTGCGGTCACTGGAGGAACACCGCGTCCCACCACGCCGGGCGCGCGCCCTACCCTCCCGGGCACCGGTGGTGGGCGCGGCAACGGCGTCGTCGGTGGGCGGCCCGCTCCTGGCCCGGTCCAGGGTCCGTCGGGTTCCAGGCTGCCGCGCGGCCCGGTCATCGGAGCTGAGGGCTCCGGTGGTTCCAGGCCAACGAATGGAGCCGGAGGCCAACGCGGAGTCATTGGAGCGGCGCCTCATGGCACGGCTGGTAACGGGCAGACGGCTCGCCGGGCCATCCGTAGTCCCGATGGTGTGGTCGGTGCTCCCAAGGAACGCACGTCTACCGCCGCAGCCCGCAGGAACGGATTCACCGCAGGGGGCTCAGGGCTGGTACGTGGTCCGGTGGGCACATCACGACGCCCGGATGGCGACGAGGACGAGGGCGTGCAGCGGCCCGACTATCTGGTCGAGGACGAGCAAGCACATTTGCCAGGCGACCGGCGGCACGTGCCGCCGGTGATCGACTGATCGCGAGCAAGGACGTGCAGGGAATGAGGTCAGAAGCCAGTCGGCGCGGCGGGTGGGTTGCGCCGTTTCCGGGCGGTGCAGGGAGACGCTTCGCCACCGGGGCCTCCGCATTTGTTGTGCTTGCTCTCATGCCCGTGGGGCTTGCTCCGAGTGCGACGGCGGACGATACCCAGTCGAAGCTGTGGCACTTGGAGGCCATGGGCGCTGATGAACTTTGGGATGTCAGCACCGGCGAGGGCATCAAGGTCGCAGTTGTCGACACGGGCGTCACGGAGACACCTTCGCTCAAGGGCCGCGTTCATCCGGGCAAGGACGTGGCAGGAATGCCTGGTGGCTCGACAGATGACTACGACGGACATGGCACCACGATGGCGGAGCTCATCGTGGGATCCGGACGAGGCGGGGGGATCAAGGGTTTGGCCCCCGGTGCCGAGGTCGTGTCTTTTCGAACCGGCCTGGGTGGCAAGTTCGAGAAGAAGGGAAGCCGTAGCGCCGAAGCAATTCGGGCCGCTGCCGACAGCGATGCCCGGATCATCAGCATGTCCTTCGGTTCTGACTTTGCGTACCCAGATGAGAAGGAGGCGGTGAAGTATGCCGCCTCGAAGGGCAAGTTGCTGTTCGCGGCCGTCGGCAACGATGGAGAGAAGAAGGACTTCATCGGGTACCCCGCCGCGTTTCCATCTGTCACCGGAGTCTCCGCCGCTGATGAGTCAGGAAAGGTCGCCAGATTCTCTGAACGTGGTGACTACGTGGACCTGGCGGCGCCAGGTCGGGGCCTCCCTCAGTGGTGCGATGAGACATTTCGTTCGTACTGCGATGGCGAAGGCGGCACCAGCGCGGCCACAGCCATCGCCTCCGCCTCCGCCGCCCTGATCTGGTCCAAGCACCCCAACTGGACGGCAAACCAAGTCCTCCGCGTCCTCATCGACACCGCAGGCCGCGACTGGCCGAAGAGCGACCCGAGCATGTACCTCGGTTATGGCCTGATTCGGCCGGCTCCCAACCTGCTGGAGGGGAAGGGGGACCCTGGCCCTGCGGATGTTGACCCTCTCACCAACCAGAAGACTCCCGGTGTCGGGTCAGGCAAGGAGGCTTCGCCCTCTCCTTCCGAGAAAGCCTCGTCGAAGCCCTCGAAGGGATCCACGGGTGGTGAAGCCGCAGCGGCGGCTTCAAGATCGCAGTCCGCTGAAGGCAATAGTCGGCTGTGGTTGATCCTTGGTTCTGCTGCCGTCGTGATGATCGGTGGCATCGCATTCATGACGATGCGTGCCCGCCGCAGAACCTGAGCGCGGCGCGGCATCACTCGACGCATACCAACAAATGTTCAGGAAGGGAGCCCAGCCGTGGCTGAAGGCCAGAAGTTGAACAACCAGCAAGTGGCGCTGCTGAAGAAAGAGATCGTGGGCAAGTACGAATCGGTTCAGCAGCAGCTCAAGCGTCTCCAGGGCACCCTCGACACGATGGAGGTCAACTGGCGAGGCGTCGGAGCTCACGCATTCGACAAGAAGCAGACTGAGCTCAACGATCGCATGCAGGCCATCGGGAGGATCTTGGTGGATTTCCTGGAAGGCATCAACGACAACGAGAAAATCGCCGATGGGCTTGAGGACCAGGTCCGGTCGACGATGAACAGTATTGACGTGCAACACGGCGGCAAGCACTCAGCCATCAGCAGCTACTGAAGCACTGATCCCAGCGGGGAAGACGTTCCCCACAACTACTGAGAAACGGGGCAGGCATGGCAAACGTTCACTTGGACGAGCTCGCGGTCAAATACGGCGGTCTCGACGCCATCACGACCGAACTCGGCATTCAGGCCAAGCAGTTGGAGGCCGACCTCGCGGACATCAAGCGGGCGGTAACGAAGGTGGCCGAAGGCTGGGAGGGCATGGCCCACGAGGCGTACGTCCTGAAGCAGAAGGAGTGGGACAACAACGCCGAGGCCATTCACCGGGCTCTGGTCGAGATCGGCCAGAAGGTCGGCCAGGCCGGCGGCGACTACCGCGGCGGCGACCTGAAGGGCGCCAGCTACTTCCAGTGATCTTGAGTATCAGGCAGGTCCGGGGTGGGTATCCGCGGGAGATGCCCACCCCGGCTTGTCGGCAACGCGAGTCAAGCAGTAACGGCCGCGTTCCAGTAGGCCGATTAGTGCGGTGACTCGGGTGGCTTGCTTCCTCTCGAGGAGTCGGCGGCCTTCACTCACTTCGATAGGGCCGGCTTGTCGCGTGACATGCAGCGTGGCTACGGTCACCACCGCTTCAGCTGCTGCCGTGTCGCAGACATGCCCCTGGCCGTCGGTCTGCTGCCCCACGACGCTCGCCCGTCTGGTTCGGGCCTGGACGACATCCTCTGCTCCGACTCCTGGCCCTCTGCCTCGGCCATGGTGCAGGGGGGCCCTTGCAGACGTGCCAATGAACTCCTCGCGCTACCTACTTGGAGCCCGCTGGGGATCGCGGCGCATGGGCCTGGACCCGGATCATTCCTGTCTCACGCGCCGGAAGTGGAGATGATCATGCCCAGGCCCAGGGCACGAACTCCCATCCCCGACAAGGCGACCTTCGCTCCGTGGGGAGGATCGAAAGAGTTCACGCGCCGTTGGTAGCGCTCTATCTAACCCAGCTCGACGTACTCGACGTATAGGGCTTCTGATGTCGGTACGTGAGCCGCACTCCTGACGCTGAACGATTGCTCGGTTCGTGCGACGCCGGCTAGCCACCGCACCGTGCAGATGGCTTCCGAAGGATTCACGGTCTCCATCGTGAGTATCTGAAGTTGGGTGCTGGCAAGGCCAGTCATATTCGGTCACCCTTCCCCTGCCGTACGGGCCCTGTCGTACGGTCCCGATCAGCCTGATCCCCTCAATACTCCCCAGCCACCAACCCCGTCTGCACCAACGGCTTCCCCCGTCGCCGCGAGACGAAGGTCCCCCGCCCCGCCGGCATCGGCCGCGGTCGCACGCCACCCAGGATGTCGCCCTCGCCCGGGTCCCCGGCGAGCACCACGCCCTGCGCGCCCAGTTCCTTCATCCGCTGCATGAAGGGTTCGTACGCCGCGCGTCCCGCTCCCGCCGTCGAGCGCGCGATGATGAAGCGGACGCCGACATCGCGGGCGAAGGGGAGCAGCTCGGTGAGCTGGCCCAAGGGGTTGCCGCTCGACGTGGAGACCAGGTCGTAGTCGTCGACGATCACGTACACCGTCGGGCCCCGCCACCAGCTGCGGTCCCGGAGCTGCTGGGCGGTGACGTCCGCCGTGGGTGTGCGGCGGTTCATCAGGTCGGCCAGGGCCGTCATGTGGTGGTCCATGGCGTTCGACATGGGGATGTACTCGGCCAGGTGCGAGGCCGGGGTCACGTCGAGGAGCGAACGGCGGTTGTCGACCACGAAGAGCTTGCACTCGTCGCCGCTGTAGCGCTCGGTGAGGCGGGTGATCAGCAGGCGCAGGAGGTTCGACTTGCCCGACTCGCTCTCGCCGAAGACGAAGAAGAACGGGTCCTGCTCGAAGTCCACGAAGACCGGTTCGAGGTTGGTCTCGTCGAGGGCGAAGGACACACCCCTGTTCGGGAAGACGTTGCCCGGCGGCAGCTGTACTGCGGGGAGTTCCCTCGGGAGCAGGCGCACCTCCGGGGCCCCCGGTTCCGTCCAGTGGCGGGACACCTCGGCCGTCAGGGTCGACGTGGCATCAGCGAGGTCCGTGTCGGACGACAGGCCGTCTACGCGCGGCACCGCCGCCATGAAGTGCTGCTTCTGCGGCGTCTGGCCCCGGCCGGGAACCCCTGCCGGGACGTTGGCGGCGACCTTGCGGTCGAACTCCGAGTCCATGGTGTCGCCCAGACGGAGTTCCAGGCGGTTCATGAGGTGGTCCTTGAGGTTCGCCCGGACCTCCATCGACCTCGAAGCGGTCAGGATCAGGTGGACGCCGTAGCCGAGGCCGCGCGCGGCGATGTCGAGCACCGCCGGTTCCAGGCCCTCGTACTCCGAACGGAAGTTGCCCCACCCGTCGATGATCAGGAAGACGTCGCCCCACGGCTGGTCGGTCACCGTGATCTCACCGCGCGCCCTGCGCGTCCGGAAGTCGGCGATCGACGGGATGCCGGATGTGCGGAAGTACTCCTCGCGGCGCGTCATCACGCCGTACACCTCGGCGACCGTGCGCCGTACCCGCTCGGGGTCGAGACGGGAGGCGACCCCGCCGACGTGGGGGAGGCCGGCCACGGACGACATTCCGCCGCCGCCGAAGTCAAGGCCGTAGAGCTGCACCTCGTACGGAGTGTGCGTGAGCGCGAACGATGCCATCAGCGAACGCACCAGTGTCGACTTGCCGGACTGCGGGCCACCGACGATCTGCATGTGGCCGGCCGCGCCCGAGAAGTCGCACCACAGTGCGTCACGACGCTGTTCGTACGGCTTGTCGACCAGGCCGAGGGGGACGACGAGCCTCCCCGCTCCCTCGTATCCCGGCTGTGTGAGCCCACGCCCCGGCACGGGCGCGAGTCCCGGAAGCAGCTGGTCCAGGGACGGCGGGCTGTCCAGCGGCGGCAGCCACACCTGGTGGGCCGCCGGGCCCTGTGCCTCCAGGCGGCGCACGATGACATCGAGGACGGTGTCGGCCAGTGCGTCGTCCGGGTCCGTCGCCGACTGCGTACGCGGCTCCGGCACGGCCGCCGCCGCGGCATAGCGCACGGGTACCTCGGCCGCCGTGAACAGCACGGGGCGGCGGTCCACCGGCCGTGGCCCGCCCAGCGCGGCGGCTTGCTCCGAGCCCGACCGGTACACCCCGGAGACGTACGCCGCCTTGAAGCGGACCATCTCGTCCGTGCCGTACTTCAGGTATCCGGAACCGGGCACGTTCGGCAGCTGGTACGCGTCCGGTACGCCGAGTGCCGCACGTGACTCGGCGGCGGAGAAGGTCCGCAGACCGACGCGGTACGAGAGGTACGTCTCCAGGCCGCGAAGCCGGCCCTCCTCCAGACGCTGCGAGGCCAGCAGCAGATGCACGCCGAGCGAGCGGCCGATGCGGCCGATCTGCACGAACATCTCGATGAAGTCCGGCTTGGAGGTCAGAAGTTCGCTGAACTCGTCGATGACGAGGACCAGAGAAGGGATCGGCTGGAGCGGAGCCCCTGCCGCGCGTGCCTTCTCGTAGTCGTGGATGTTGGCGTAATTGCCCGAGTCGCGCAGCAGTTCCTGGCGCCGGTTGAGTTCGCCGCGGATGGAGTCACCCATGCGGTCGACGAGCGTCAGGTCGTCGGCGAGGTTGGTGATCACGGCGGCGACATGTGGCATCTGGGCCATGCCCGCGAAGGTCGCACCGCCCTTGAAGTCGGCAAGGACGAAGTTCAGGCTCTCGGAGGAGTGGGTGACGGCGAGACCGAGCACCAGCGTGCGCAGCAGCTCCGACTTGCCGGAACCGGTGGCGCCCACGCACAGGCCGTGCGGGCCCATGCCCTCCTGCGCCGCCTCTTTGAGGTCCAGCATCACGGGGCGGCCGTCCTCGCCGACACCGATCGGCACGCGCAACCGCTCCGCCTGCGCGCGCGGGCGCCAGGTCCTGGCCGTGTCGACCGAGTTCGCGTCACCCAGGCTCAGCAGATCCGTGAACTCGAGATTGGCCAGGAGCGGCTCGTCGTCGTCACCGCCCGACGCCACCCGCAGTGGGGCCAGCTGCCGGGCCAGTGCCTCGGCGGCTTCGTAGGAGAGGAGGTCGGGCTTGCCCTCGTACACCAGGCCGTGCCCGGACTCGATGCGCAGCGTCTTCGGCTGTACGACGACGGACAAGCCGCCGCGTCCGCCGGTCAGTTCCCCCGGCACGACTTCCACGACCGTCACGCCCTGCAGTCCCTCCGGGGACGCGAGGACCGACATGGGCGGCAGCGAAAGACCATCGAGTACGACGACGATGTGCGGCTCGTCCGGCACATGCGCTCCGCCGGGGTGGAAGCGGGGGCGCCCCTGCAGTCGGGCGGAGAGCATGGCCTCGAGCTCGATCGGGTCACCGGTGATCAGACGCCGGCTGCCCGCACCGTCCGCGGTGCCCTGTGTCTGGCAGTGCGGAAGCCACTTGGACCACTCCCATTCCGGAGCGGCGCCCCTCCCCACCGCGACGGCGATCACCAGGTCCTGGGGGGAGTGCAGGGAAGCGAGAGAGCCGATCAGCGCGCGGGCCGCGGCCCGGACGGTGTCCGGTTCACCGCTGACCGTCACGTGGTAGAAGGCCCGCAGGGAGATCGCCATGGGCAGGTCTTCCAGCGTGCTGTGCGCGGCGAGGAACCGCTGCATCGCCCCCGCGGTGAGCGGTTCCAGCTCGTCCACCGGCGCGGTCTCCGGCGGCACGAGCGGTGTGGCGAGCGATTGAGGGCCGAGCCCGACGCGCACCTGCCCGAAGTCCTCGTCCCCCGTGCGGCGTTCCCAGACCCGGCTGCCCTCGGCGACCAGCGCCCACAGCTGCTCGGGCGAGGGGTGCAGGTAGTACTGCGCGTCGCGCTGCGCCCGCGCGGTCTCCAGGGCTCTCCGCCGGGTCTGCTTCAAGTAGCCGAGGTAGTCGCGCCGCATGGTGGCCAACTCGCCCTGCGTCCCGCGCCGGTAACGGATCAGCATCGCGACGGACATGGCCACCGTCGACGCGACCATCACCATGCCCATGATCTTCATGAACGGATGCGAACTGGGCATGAAGAAGAACACCACGGACCCGCCCATGCCCAGCATGGGAAGGAGTTGCATCATCGCGCCCTCCTGCTGCCCACGCGGCAGTTCGGGCGGCGGCTGCAGCACGACTTCTTCGGTGGGCACCTGAGACGGCAGAGCCCGAGGTGGGCGCTTCACGACGATGTGGCTCACTACGCACCAATTCCCCTACAGGGCCGAGGTGTTCCGTCCGCCGCCCCGTTTCAGGCGGACGCAGGCCGCTGTGTGATCCTACTGATACGGGTGGTGACCGGTCGGCGGTAGGGTGCCGATGTGCGCGTGAGCACCTGCTAATCCGGCCGCGGAGTCGCCTGTTCAACTGACCGGCGAATCGGCGCTTTTCGCCGTATGTGGTGAGGGTTGCCACCAAGAACCAGCCAGCTGGGTCAGATCACGCCGCGATGCACCACGTGATGCGGCACAGTCGGCGGACACGCCGCGCGCGCAGCACCAGTACCAGCACCACTGATGACATCGCCATCAGGACCACAGCATGGAGGGGGAGCAGCAAGGTGAGCATGACGGCCTCCGCGACGGCCACCGGATCGGGACGGCCCGGCCAGGGAACACCTCCGGGACCCGCCTCCGGAACCGGCACGGGATTCGGCTTCTGCCGCGTCACCATCGTCGCGCCCGACAGCCGGATCGACGTGGCGCTGCCCGACGACATCCCGGTCGCCGACATATACCCGGAGATCCTGCGCCTTTCCCGGCAGAGCCCGGCCGAAGGCGCCCCTGTCGGCTACCACCTCGTACGCCGTGACGGCGCCGTACTGGACAGCGCCCGATCCTTCGCGGCGCAGCGCATCCTCGACGGCGAGCTCCTCACCCTGCGCCCGTTCTCGGAGTCCTTGCCGCCCGCGGTCTTCGATGACGTGTCCGAGGCAGTCGCCTCCGCGGTGACGCGCGATCGCACGCTGTGGAACGGCGACTCGACGCGTGTGGCGGGACTCATCGGCGGCGCCGTGCTGCCGGCCCTCATCGCCTTCGTGGCCTGGACCGCGGAGCCCCGCCACGACATGCACAGCCTGCCGGGCATCCTTGCCGCCATCGCGGGCCTGCTGCTGCTCACCCTCGCCTGCGTGCGTGCGCGGATCTACGACGACCGGGCCTCGGCCATCGCTCTCGGCCTCGGCGCCCTGCCGAACGTGGCGGTGGCCGGCTCCGGTCTGCTGCCCCTGACCGAGGGGCAGGGCATCGGCAGGCTCCAGTTCCTGCTCGCCTGCACGGCAGTACTCATCGCCTCGGTGATCCTCACCCTGGTGTCGCCGCGCGGGGACGGCCCGTTCGTGGCCTTCGTCTTCGCCTCCGCCGTCGGCCTGCTCACCGTGTTCATCGCGACGCTCAGCAGTTTGGAGCCGATCGAGACCGCGGCGCTCTGCTCCCCGCTGGCCGTAGGCGCCCTCGCGTTCCTGCCGGGCCTGTCCATGCGGTTCGCCCGTATCCCCATCGGCTTCGAGTCCCCGCACGCCACACGCAACGAGTACGGCGCCGAGCCGGAGCCGCAGCAGCCTGTCGACGCCGAGCGCATCGCCGCCCAGGCCCGCCGCGGTCACGAGCTGCTCGTCGGCCTGGTGGGTGGCTGCGCCCTGGTGTCCGTCGGTGCGGCCGCGGTGCTCGGCTTCTCCGACGATGTCTGGGGGCAGTTGCTTGCCCTCGCCACCGGCATCGCGATGCTGATGCGCGCCCAGCTCTTCCGCTACACGGCTCAGGTCGCCTCCACGCTGGCCGCGGGCCTGTCGGCACTCGTGCTGCTCGGACTCGGCCTCTGCCTCGACCCGCCGCACGCGCTGATGCGCGATGCCCTGCGCGGCGACAGTTCGGCCCTCAACGTACGAACGCTGTGGCTGATCGCGGCGATCGCGGCCGCCTCCGTACTGGTCACCGCCGTAGGCCTGATCACGTCACGCCGCGGAGTCACCCCCTTCTGGGGCCGCTTCACGGAAATCGCGGAAGGCTTCGTCCTGCTGACGCTGGTCCCACTGACCCTGGCCGTCTTCGACGTGTACGCCTCGGCGCGAGCTCTGACCAGTTGACGGCTGCGCTCTATGCGTCAGCCGCGTCCCGGCTGCCCTCGCCCGCCGCCGGCTCCAGATCGAACTCCCCGTCCCGCGCCCCGAGTACGAAGGCCCGCCATTCCGCCTCGGTGTATCGCAGCACCGTCTCGGGATCGAGTGACGACCGCATGGCCACGGCGCCGTCCGGCAGGTACGCGATCTCGACCCGCTCCTCGTGCGCCTCGGCGCCCGGCGCGCTGTGCCACTCCACGCCGGAGATGTCGAGAGCGTAGAGCTCGTTCTTCTCGCGCTCTTTACGAGCCTGGACGTCCTCGTGCTGTGCCTCGGCCATTGCGCGACGGCCCCTTCCACCTGAGCGAACCAACCGTGGGCTCAGCGTACTTGGCAGGCCGGAAGGTACGCAGCGCAATGGACTTGTCACCCGGGGTTCCGGTCGCGGGTCCCTCAAGCCTGAACGGATGATGGCGAAAGCGCGGAGATAAGGTGACGCGCGCATCGTGCGGGACCTGAACCAGCGGGCATGTGCGGTGAGTTCACCCGCGACTTCGCACGAAGCGACACTCCGCTTCGCCTGAAGCGACCCCCCTTCGAACCAGAAAGGCCCTGCCACGTGAGTCACGGCCCGCCTCATTCCGCCTTCACTCAGTCCGTCCTGAGCGCGGAGAGGGAGAACAAGAAGCGTCGCGCGAGGGCGCTGGCCGTTCTGCTGGCAGTGGTTCTCTGCGTGGGCAGCGGTGTCGTCTGGGCGGCGGCCGACGGCGATGAGCCGCAGCCGAAGAAGCCGGCCGCCGTGCGGCAGGCACCGGACGACATCCGGGACACCGTCGAGAAATTCCCCCGGAGTCCTGAGGCCAATCTCGCCGTCGACCACAACGAAAAAGAGTTCAAGAAGAGGTTCGGGGGCGAGACCGTCCACGCGCCCGGCGCGTGGGCGACGGAGAAGAACTTCGTCCGGGGAACCGGCAGCACGCTCAAGGGCTTCAAGTTCGGCACGTTCGAGGAGGACTGGTCCACCGAGCTGACCGGCCCCATATGCGACACCACCCGCCACGTCACCGCCGACGGACGCACGGCTGTCCTGCTCCAGGAGAGGGCTGACAAGCCCAAGGGCAAGGACGAGAAGAGCAAGGACGACAAGGGCAAGAAGAAAAGCAAGAAAGACGAGAAGAGCAAGAAGAGCAAGAAGAGCAAGAACGACAAAAAGGGCAAGGGCAAGGGTAAGGGCAAGGGAAAGGAAGCCAAGGGCAAGAGCCCCAAGGCCGATGACCCCGACACGTCCCTCTGCACCCAACTGGCCTTCTTCGACCTGAACACCGGCGAGAAGCTCTGGCAGGTGAAGCTGCCCGACGCCAAGGGAGCGTTCGCGCCGAACACCAACGTGACCATGACGCGCGGCACGGTCACCGTGGCCTGGGGTCAAGGCTCGGTCGCGTACGACATGAAGCGCGGGCGGCAGTTGTGGACGAGCGCGGCCTCCGCGGAGTGCCGGGACCTCGGCTTCGCGGGCGGGCGCGACCTCCTTGCCCTCGTCCGGTGCGGGGGCACCGAGGAGCCCCAGTTCAAGGTGCAGAAGGTGCGGCCCAGGACGGGTGAGCCGGAGTGGACCTACAAGGTGGCGCGGGGGATCGAGCGCGTCTACTTGGTCTCGTCCGAGCCCGCCGTGCTTGCCGTCTCGACCGCGGGTACCGCCGTGACGGACTTGATCACCCTCGATGACCGAGGTGACTACCGGGCCACGATCGACATGCCGGAGGGCCGCTTCGTCGACAACTGCCACAAGCCGCTCTTCGGGACCGTGGAGACGTGTGACGCGATCGCGGTCGGGCGGGACCAGCTGTTCCTGGCGGCCGCCAAGGGGACGCCCGCGGACAACTGGATCGTCTCGTACGACCTCGGCACCGGGAAGACCGTCAAGAAGTTCGACTCGAAGCCGGGCCGCCCGATGTACCCCTTGCGGGTGAGCGGCGGCAGGCTGCTCGCGTTCCGCCCGAGTGCCGACGGTGTCTCACCGGCCGCCGTGGTGAGCCTCGACCCGCGTACGGGCAAGGAGGCCCCGTACCTGCTCTTCGGCATGCCGGACCGCATCGGTATGGAGAATCCGGAGGAGAACGAGATCATCGTCGAGCACGGCCGGGTCTTCTTCGCCCCCCGGGAGCTCTCCGCGGAGGACAGTGGACACTGGAAGGACGCGGCCTTCAGCGTGCTGGGAGTCGAAGGCGCCTGAAGCGGCCTGAAGCGCAGAGCTGAAGCAGCGCGCGGATGACTCCGGAGGGCTGGACAGGAGCCCTGTCAGCTGTCCACGACCCGACTGGTACCCTGTGTAGCGGCCGTATGTGTACGCGCCCCCGGACCCCCAAGGTCGACACCTCGACCAAGGACCTGAGGGCAGCGCCCAGCGGACCTCGCCTCCCGAGTTGTGGAAGCTCCCCTGCGATGTAGACCAGGGGCACTCGGTGGCCACGAAAAGACTACGAGGAGTAAGCGTGTCGCTCGACGCCGCTACGAAGAAGCAGATCATGACCGAGTTCGGCCAGAAGGAGGGCGACACCGGCTCCCCCGAGGTCCAGGTCGCCATGCTCTCCCGCCGCATCTCGGACCTGACCGAGCACCTCAAGACCCACAAGCACGACCACCACTCCCGTCGTGGTCTGCTGATCCTGGTCGGTCAGCGCCGCCGTCTGCTGCAGTACCTTGCCAAGAAGGACATCAAGCGCTTCCGTGCGCTGGTGGACCGTCTGGGCATCCGTCGCGGTGCGGCGGGCGCGAAGTAAGACATCGTGAAGGGAGCGGTTCCCACGCAAGAGGGGGCCGCTCCCTTTGCTGTACGTGCGCGTTGTCACCGACGCTTTGTAGTCTGGTGACATAAGCACGTCCCCGCGGGTAGGGATCACCATGATCCAGCGCCCGGGGGACACCCAGTAGGACCTCACGAAGGAGAGGCGCACCAGCCGCCGCCGATCTTCGGTAGTGGCCCCCGGGCGAAACCCCCGGGAGCTTCGATCGAAGACCGGCCCGCACACACGGCGCGTTTCTCCGCACAGTCCCCGTCCACGAAGGACGCATGGGGCGCCGCTCCCGGGCCACACGGGCCCAGGGGCGAGAAGACGAAACGTAGACACGTAGGAGAACAGTGGAGAACGAGACCCACTACGCCGAGGCTGTTATCGACAACGGCACCTTCGGCACCCGCACCATCCGCTTCGAGACGGGCCGCCTGGCCAAGCAGGCCGCAGGCTCCGCCGTCGCGTACCTGGACGACGACACCATGGTGCTGTCGGCCACCACCGCTTCCAAGCGGCCCAAGGACCAGCTCGACTTCTTCCCCCTCACGGTGGACGTCGAGGAGCGGCAGTACGCCGCCGGCAAGATCCCCGGTTCGTTCTTCCGGCGTGAGGGCCGTCCCTCCGAGGACGCGATCCTGACCTGCCGCCTGATCGACCGCCCGCTGCGTCCTTCCTTCAAGAAGGGCCTGCGCAACGAGATCCAGATCGTCGAGACGATCATGGCGCTCAACCCCGACCACCTGTACGACGTGGTCGCGATCAACGCCGCCTCCTGCTCCACGCAGCTGGCCGGCCTGCCCTTCTCGGGCCCGATCGGCGGCACGCGCGTGGCGCTCATCAAGGGCCAGTGGGTCGCCTTCCCGACGCACACCGAGCTCGAGGACGCCGTCTTCGACATGGTCGTCGCCGGTCGCGTCCTCGAGGACGGCGACGTCGCGATCATGATGGTCGAGGCCGAGGCCACCGAGAAGACCATCCAGCTGGTGAAGGACGGCGCCGAGGCCCCGACCGAAGAGGTCGTCGCCGCCGGTCTGGAAGCCGCGAAGCCCTTCATCAAGGCCCTCTGCAAGGCCCAGTCGGACCTCGCCGCCAAGGCCGCCAAGCCCACCGGCGAGTTCCCGGTCTTCCTGGACTACCAGGACGACGTCCTCGAGGCCCTCACCGCCGCCGTGAAGTCGGAGCTCTCCCAGGCCCTGACCATCGCCGGCAAGCAGGAGCGCGAGACCGAGCTCGACCGCGTCAAGGAGATCGCCTCCGAGAAGCTGCTCCCGCAGTTCGAGGGCCGCGAGAAGGAGATCTCCGGTGCCTACCGCGCGCTGACCAAGAAGCTGGTCCGCGAGCGCGTCATCAAGGACAAGGTCCGCATCGACGGCCGTGGCGTCACGGACATCCGTACGCTCGCCGCCGAGGTCGAGGCCATCCCGCGCGTGCACGGTTCGGCGCTGTTCGAGCGTGGCGAGACCCAGATCCTGGGCGTCACCACCCTCAACATGCTCCGTATGGAGCAGCAGCTCGACACCCTTTCGCCGGTGACGCGCAAGCGCTACATGCACAACTACAACTTCCCGCCGTACTCGGTCGGCGAGACCGGCCGCGTCGGTTCGCCGAAGCGCCGCGAGATCGGCCACGGCGCGCTCGCCGAGCGCGCGATCGTGCCGGTGCTCCCCTCGCGCGAGGAGTTCCCGTACGCGATCCGTCAGGTCTCCGAGGCCCTCGGTTCGAACGGCTCGACGTCCATGGGCTCGGTCTGCGCCTCGACGATGTCGCTGCTGAACGCCGGTGTGCCGCTGAAGGCCGCCGTCGCCGGTATCGCCATGGGTCTGATCTCCCAGGAGATCGACGGCCAGACGCACTACGTCGCCCTCACCGACATCCTCGGTGCGGAGGACGCCTTCGGCGACATGGACTTCAAGGTCGCCGGCACGAAGCAGTTCGTGACCGCGCTCCAGCTCGACACCAAGCTCGACGGCATCCCCGCCTCGGTCCTGGCCGCCGCGCTGAAGCAGGCCCGTGACGCGCGTCTGCACATCCTCGACGTGATGAACGAGGCGATCGACGTTCCGGACGAGATGTCCCCGAACGCGCCGCGCATCATCACCGTCAAGATCCCGGTGGACAAGATCGGTGAGGTCATCGGCCCGAAGGGCAAGATGATCAACCAGATCCAGGAGGACACCGGCGCCGACATCACGATCGAGGACGACGGCACCATCTACATCGGTGCCGCTCAGGGCTCGCAGGCCGAGGCCGCCCGCGCCACGATCAACGGCATCGCCAACCCGACCATGCCGGAGGTCGGCGAGCGCTACCTGGGCACCGTCGTGAAGACGACGACCTTCGGCGCGTTCGTCTCGCTCATGCCGGGCAAGGACGGTCTGCTGCACATCTCGCAGATCCGCAAGCTCGCCGGCGGCAAGCGCGTGGAGAACGTCGAGGACGTCGTCGGTGTGGGCCAGAAGGTCCAGGTCGAGATCGCCGAGATCGATTCCCGCGGCAAGCTCTCCCTCATCCCCGTCATCGAGGGCGAAGAGGGCGACGACACGAAGGACGACACCGACAAGTGACGTCGCGTAGCACCACGACGACGGCCCGCCCCTCTTCGGAGGGGCGGGCCGTCGCCCGTACCCAAACCCTCCTCAAGGGCAAGGACGGCATCGGCACGGTCCGCCGTACGACGCTGCCGGGCGGCCTCCGCGTCGTCACCGAGACCCTGCCCTCCGTACGCTCGGCGACCTTCGGGATCTGGGCGAACGTCGGATCCCGTGACGAGACGCCGACCCTGAACGGCGCCACGCACTACTTGGAGCACCTGCTCTTCAAGGGCACCAAGAAGCGCAGCGCCCTCGACATCTCGGCCGCGCTCGACGCGGTCGGCGGCGAGATGAACGCGTTCACGGCGAAGGAGTACACGTGCTACTACGCACGCGTGCTCGACACCGACCTGCCGCTGGCCATCGACGTCGTCTGCGACATGCTGACGGGCTCCCTGATCCTCCAGGAGGACGTCGACGCCGAGCGCGGCGTCATCCTCGAAGAGATCGCGATGACCGAGGACGACCCGGGCGACTGCGTGCACGACCTGTTCGCGCACACGATGCTCGGCGACACCCCGCTCGGCCGCCCCGTCCTCGGCACCGAGGAGACGGTCAACGCCCTCACCGCCGAGCGGATCCGCCGCTTCTACAAGAAGCACTACGACCCGACCCACCTCGTGGTCGCGGCCGCGGGCAACGTGGACCACAACAAGGTCGTACGCCAGGTCCGCGCCGCCTTCGAGAAGGCCGGCGCCCTGAACCGCACCGACGCCACCCCGATGGCCCCGCGCCAGGGCTCCCGCGCTCTGCGCACGGCGGGCCGCGTCGAGATCGTCAACCGCAAGACCGAGCAGGCCCACGTCATCCTCGGCATGCCGGGCCTCGCCCGCACCGACGAGCGCCGCTGGGCCATGGGCGTCCTGAACACCGCGCTCGGCGGCGGCATGTCCTCCCGCCTCTTCCAGGAGGTCCGGGAGAAGCGCGGCCTGGCCTACAGCGTGTACTCGTACACGTCGGGCTTCGCCGACACCGGCCTCTTCGGCGTGTACGCGGGCTGCCGCCCGAGCCAGGTGCACGACGTCCTGAAGATCTGCCGCGACGAACTCGACCAGGTCGCGCAGAACGGTCTGAGCGACGACGAGATCGGCCGCGCGATCGGCCAGCTCGCGGGCTCCACCGTCCTCGGTCTGGAGGACACCGGCGCGCTGATGAACCGTATCGGCAAGAGCGAGCTGTGCTGGGGCGAGCAGATGTCGGTCGACGACATGCTGGCGAAGATCGCGGCGGTCACCCCGGACGACGTGCGCGAGGTCGCCCGTGAGGTCCTCGGCCACCGTCCCTCGCTGTCGGCCATCGGCCCGCTCAAGGACAAGCAGGCCGCCCGCCTGCACGAAGCGGTCTCCTAAGCCCTTAGCGGTCTTCTAACTCCCTTAAGGAATCAGGCACATGAGCAAGCTGCGCGTGGCAGTCATCGGGGCCAAGGGCCGGATCGGCTCCGAGGCCGTCCGGGCCGTCGAAGCCGCCGACGACCTGGAACTGGTCGCCGCCCTTGGCCGGGGCGACTCGCTGGACACGCTGGTGGAGACCGGTGCCCAGGTCGCGGTCGAACTGACCAACCCCGACTCGGTGATGGGCAACCTGGACTTCTGCGCACGGCACGGGATCCACGCCGTGGTCGGTACGACGGGCTGGACCGACGACCGCGTCGCGCAGCTGCGGAGCGCGCTGGCCGCGTCCCCGGAGACGGGCGTCCTGATCGCCCCGAACTTCTCCATCGGCGCGGTCCTCACCATGAAGTTCGCGCAGATCGCGGCGCCGTACTTCGAGTCCGTCGAGGTCGTCGAGCTGCACCACCCGAACAAGGCCGACGCCCCCAGCGGCACCGCCACGCGCACCGCCCAGCTCATTGCCGAGGCGCGCAGGGAGGCGGGCAGCGCCCCGCAGCCCGACGCCACGACGACCGCGCTCGACGGTGCCCGTGGCGCGGACGTCGACGGCGTGCCGGTGCACTCCGTGCGCCTGCGCGGCCTCCTGGCCCACCAGGAGGTGCTGCTCGGCGGCGAGGGCGAGACGCTCACCGTCCGGCACGACTCGCTGCACCACAGCAGCTTCATGCCGGGCATTCTGCTCGGCGTACGCCGTGTGGTGAGCACGCCGGGCCTGACGTTCGGCCTGGAACACTTCCTGGACCTGAACTGACCCGGGCCGGCTGACCTCATGCGAGCAAAGATCACTTACGCCGTCACGGCTGCCGTCCTGGTCGTCTACTTCGTCCTGGTCGGCAGCCGCGGCGTGCTCCTGATACAGCACGGCACCGCGCTCACCGTCACCTTCGGTGTCGCGGTGCTCATCCTGCCGTTCATCGGCGTCTGGTTCCTCTGGAAGAACACCCAGTTCGTCCAGCGCGCCAACCGTCTCGCCGCCGAGCTCGAGGCCGAAGGTGGCCTGCCGGTGGACGAGTTGAAGCGCACGCCCGGCGGCCGCATCGACCGCGACTCGGCCGACGAGGTCTTCGCCAGGCGCAAGGCCGAGACCGAGGACTCGCCGGACGACTGGCGCTGCTGGTTCCGCCTCGCCGTCGCCTATCACGACGCCCGGGACACCCCGCGCGCGAGGCAGGCGATGCAGCGCGCGATCGCGCTGCACGCGGGCAGGCCGGTGAACGTCTAGCTTTCCGGGTCAGGCGGTACGGCGGTACTCGTCGGCCCACACCTCGATGGAGTCGGCCGCCCGGTTGAACGCCTCGTACCGCGCCAGGAAGTCGGCGTTGCGGTCGGTGAGCAGCGGCTGCTGCCCCTCGGCCCGCTGATCCCGGCGTACGAGGACGAGTGCCTGCCCCTGCACGGTGCGGGGCAGCCCGAGCCACCGCACGGGCTGCTGCGTCGTACGCACCGTCACGACCTGCGCCCACGGCACGGTCTGCGTCGTCAGGAAGGCCACACGACGCAGCCCGTGCGCGCTCACCCAGGTGCCCATCCGCAGCAGCCGCACCGCGCTCACGATGATGGCCACCGCGAGCCCCGCGCAGATCGCGGCCCCCGCCAGTGAGTCCGCGAACGCGATGATGACGGCGGCGACGAGGACGTACGAGGCGAGCAGCAGGAGCAGCGCGGCCGCCCCCACCCGCCACGGGCCCGGGCGGTAGGGCCGGCGCCAGTGGTCGCGGTCGTCGAAGGGCAGCGCGGCGTCGTCCGCTGACTCGTCAAAGGCGCGGTCCGCCGTCAGGAAGGGCAGGGGCACGACTGAATCCTCACTCGATCCACGCACGGGCTGTGCCCGGTGAGGCTACCGAGCCCTGCTCCCGCCTACCACCTCTGGGGGCCCATGGGGGTACCTCCCACGCCTTTGGGGCAGTGGGGGAGAGCCAGGGATCAGACGGTCGTCATCGGCCGTCCGAGGCTTCTGACTGCTGGTTCTGCGCGGGTGCCTGGTCGGGCGACAGGGCGGGCATGCCGAACAGCAGGGAACCCGCGAGGCCGGCGACCACGACCAGGCCGACCAGGGTGCGGCCCACGACCTGAGCGGCCGAGGCACGCTCTCGGGGTGGGGGAGTGACATTGCTGCGGAACTTGTCGGCTTCGGCGATGAAGGCGAACGGGACGGGCTCGCGCCGACGGAACATGGGGTGCGTTTCTCCTCACGCGACTCGAACTTAACTCTGTTGTCCAGTCAGACGCTCGAAACGGCCAATTGGTGCCCGGTTTCGCCAAATTCGCCGAAGATTGTCGTGACGGGCCACCGAACGGCTGATTGTCAGTGCCGGGCCATAGAGTGGGCGCCGCCCGAGTGATGCACATGGAAGGACCCCGCCAGTGAGCGAGACCCCCACCGAAGACCTCAAGCCCAGCTTCCGCAGCGAGGTCACCGTCGAGTTGGTGAAGCATGCCGCGACCGACTCCGACGTCCTGTGGGCCGCCCGTGTCTCCACTGCCGGTGAGCAGTCCCTGGAGGAGCTCCAGAAGGACCCCGAGCGTTCCAAGGGCCTGATCAACTACCTGATGCGGGACCGCCACGGCAGCCCCTTCGAGCACAACTCGATGACGTTCTTCATCAGCGCCCCGATCTTCGTCTTCCGCGAGTTCATGCGGCACCGCGTGGGCTGGTCGTACAACGAGGAATCGGGCCGCTACAGGGAGCTCCAGCCGACGTTCTACGTCCCTGACGAGTCCCGCAAGCTGGTCCAGGAGGGCCGCCCCGGGAAGTACGTCTTCGTGGAGGGCACCCAGGCCCAGCAGGAGCTCACGGGCCGCGTCATGGAGGACTCCTACCGTCAGGCGTACGAGGCGTATCAGGAGATGCTCGCCGCCGGTGTCGCCCGCGAAGTCGCCCGTGCGGTCCTGCCGGTCGGCCTCTTCTCGTCGATGTACGCGACGTGCAACGCCCGTTCGCTGATGCACTTCCTCGGCCTGCGCACGCAGCACGAGCTCGCCAAGGTCCCGTCCTTCCCGCAGCGGGAGATCGAGATGGTCGGCGAAAAGATGGAGGAGGAGTGGGCCAAGCTCATGCCCCTCACGCACGCGGCCTTCAACGCCAATGGACGTGTGGCTCCGTAAGGCACTGATGTACGGGTGGGCTGAGTGAGGTGTCCGTATTGCGGCATTTCGAGAAGTTCATCTAGCCTGATCAAACGGACCCGGCACTGCTTGAACCCCCGAGCAGGCAGTGCCGGGCTCCTCACTTGTCAGGTCCGCACACATCCCCCGAGGGGGGACCACGCGCTGAGCAGCGAGTAGCGTGTTACCCATGGCTCCGACCTCCACTCCGCAGACCCCCTTCGGCAGGGTCCTCACCGCTATGGTCACGCCCTTCACGGCGGACGGCGCACTCGACCTCGACGGCGCGCAGCGACTCGCCGCCCAGTTGGTGGACGCAGGCAACGACGGCCTCGTCATCAACGGCACCACCGGCGAGTCCCCGACCACCAGCAACGCGGAGAAAGCCGACCTCGTACGAGCCGTGGTGGAAGCAGTCGGAGACCGCGCCCACGTCGTGGCGGGCGTCGGCACGAACGACACCCGCCACAGCATCGAGCTCGCCCGCGACGCCGAGCGTGTCGGCGCCACCGGCCTCCTGACGGTCACGCCGTACTACAACAAGCCGCCGCAGGAGGGCCTCCTCCGGCACTTCACCGCGATCGCCGACAGCACCGAGCTGCCGGTCATGCTCTACGACATCCCCGGCCGCAGCGGCGTACCGATCAACACCGAGACGATCGTCCGCCTCGCCCACCACCCGCGGATCGTCGCCAACAAGGACGCCAAGGGCGACCTCGGCCGCGCCAGCTGGGCCATCGCCCGCTCCGGCCTCGCCTGGTACTCCGGCGACGACATGCTGAACCTCCCGCTGCTCTCCGTGGGCGCCTGCGGCTTCGTCTCCGTCGTCAGCCACGTGGTCACCCCGGAGCTGCGCGCCATGCTCGACGCGTACGCCACGGGTGACGTACAGAAGGCCACAGAGATCCACCAGAAGCTGCTCCCCGTCTTCACCGGCATGTTCCGTACGCAGGGTGTGATCACCACGAAGGCGGCGCTCACCCTGCAGGGCCGTCCCGCGGGCCCGCTCCGCCTGCCCCTCGTCGAGCTCTCGCACGACGAAACGGCCCAGCTCAAGATCGACCTCGCCGCAGGCGGGGTACAGCTCTGACACAGACTTCACAACTGAATACGCGAAACCCCGCAGGACCCCGTCCTGCACACACAAACAACTGCTACTGCACGAACGTCATGCGCGCCACGTGCCCTGGAGGTACGTGGCGCGTGTGGTGAGGAGAGTCTTTTGAGTCATCCGCATCCTGAACTCGGCGCCCCGCCGAAGCTCCCCAAGGGCGGCCTGCGGGTCACCCCGCTGGGCGGCCTCGGTGAGATCGGCCGCAACATGACCGTATTCGAGTACAACGGTCGCCTGCTGATCGTCGACTGCGGAGTGCTCTTCCCCGAGGAGGAGCAGCCCGGAATCGACTTGATCCTGCCGGACTTCACGTCCATCAGGGACCGCCTCGACGACATCGACGGCATCGTGCTCACGCACGGCCACGAGGACCACATCGGCGGTGTCCCCTATCTCCTCCGCGAGAAGCCGGACATCCCGCTGATCGGCTCCAAGCTGACGCTCGCGCTCATCGAGGCGAAGCTCCAGGAGCACCGGATCCGTCCGTACACGCTGGAGGTCGTCGAGGGCGACCGCGAGCGCCTCGGCCCGTTCGACTGCGAGTTCATCGCGGTCAACCACTCCATCCCGGACGCCCTGGCCGTCGCCGTCCGCACCCCCGCGGGCATGGTGGTCGCCACCGGCGACTTCAAGATGGACCAGCTGCCGATGGACGGCCGCCTCACGGACCTGCACGCGTTCGCGCGGCTGAGCGAGGAGGGCATCGACCTCCTTCTCTCCGACTCGACGAACGCCGAGGTCCCGGGCTTCGTCCCGCCGGAGCGCGACATCTCGAACGTGATCCGGGGCGTCTTCGCCGGCGCCCAGAAGCGGATCATCGTCGCCAGCTTCGCCAGCCACGTCCACCGCATCCAGCAGATCCTGGACGCAGCCCACGAGTACGGCCGCAGGGTCGCCTTCGTCGGCCGCTCCATGGTCCGCAACATGGGCATCGCGCGGGACCTCGGCTACCTCAAGGTCCCGCCGGGCCTGGTGGTCGACGTCAAGACGCTCGACGACCTGCCGGATCACGAGGTCGTGCTCGTCTGCACGGGCTCGCAGGGTGAACCGATGGCCGCCCTCTCCCGGATGGCCAACCGCGACCACCAGATCCGCATCGTCCAGGGCGACACGGTGATCCTGGCGTCCTCGCTCATCCCCGGCAACGAGAACGCGGTCTACCGCGTGATCAACGGCCTGACCCGCTGGGGAGCGAACGTCGTCCACAAGGGCAACGCGAAGGTGCACGTCTCCGGCCACGCCTCGGCCGGCGAGCTCCTGTACTTCTACAACATCTGCAAGCCCAAGAATCTGATGCCGGTGCACGGCGAATGGCGCCACTTGCGCGCCAACGCCGAGCTCGGCGCCCTCACCGGCGTCCCGCACGACCGCATCGTGATCGCCGAGGACGGCGTCGTCGTCGACCTCGTCGAGGGCAAGGCGAAGATCGTCGGCAAGGTCCAGGCCGGTTACGTATACGTCGACGGACTCTCCGTGGGCGATGTCGGCGAGCCCGCGCTGAAGGACCGCAGGATCCTCGGGGACGAGGGCATCATCTCGGTCTTCGTGGTGGTGGACTCCAGCAGCGGCAAGATCACCGGGGGCCCGCACATCCAGGCCCGCGGCTCCGGCATCGAGGACTCGGCCTTCTCCGCCGTCATGCCGAGGGTCCAGGAGGTCCTCGAGAAGTCGGCCCAGGACGGTGTCGTCGAGCCCCACCAGCTGCAGCAACTCATCCGCCGCACGCTGGGCAAGTGGGTCTCGGACAACTACCGCCGACGCCCGATGATCCTTCCCGTCGTCGTCGAGGTCTGACCCTGACACTGCGTGAACTAGGAGCGGGGCGCCTCGATTTGCATCGGGGCGCCCCGCTCCAGTACGTTTACGTCTCCGCCTGAGAGGGAAGCCCCCGGCACTCACGTGCCTGGAGCAACCCGAAGAGGGCGGGGGAATTCCGACTCAGAATCTCTGATAAAGTCGGAACCGCCGGAAAGGGAAACGCGAAAGCCGAAAGGCCGGAGCGGGAACCGGAAAGGCGCCGGGGAAATCGGACACGAAAGAGTCTGATAGAGTCGGAAACGCAAGACAGCAAGACAAAATGAAACACCGAAGGGAAGCGCCCGGAGGAAAGCCCGAG